>NZZF01000050.1 GCA_002702385.1 Flavobacteriaceae bacterium
GTCGGTGGCATTCCATACTCAAGAGATTTTACAAAATCATAATCTATAAACATAGCTTCTTCATCCCCCTTTTCTGAGAGCTTTAGCTGGTCTTCAAATCTGCTTAACTGATCAATTGGATCATTTAGTTCTGAATATGCATTCGCTATTTCGCTACCATTTATCAATAATTCAAATCTTTCAGTTAATTCAGGTATACTTCTATGCTCTTTTGTTAAAGGACTCATTTCTTTAGGATAGTCAATAATAAATGTTGGTTGAATATATTTCGATTCACATTTTTCACCGAATATTTCATCAATTAATTTTCCTTTACCCATCGTATCATCAACATCAACACCAATCTTTTTTGCAATTTCAAATGTTTCTGATTCAGACATGTCCTTCAAATCATATCCAGTGTTTTCTTTGATAGATTCTAGAATACTTATTTTTTTATAAGGGCCTTTAAAATTAATTGTGTGTTCCCCAAATTGTAATTCACTTTTTCCATTAACATCTAAAGCAACTTTTTCTAAAAGTTTTTCAGTGGTTTCCATCATCCAATTATAATCTTTGTATGCAACATAGAATTCTAAGTTTGTAAATTCTGGATTATGAGTTCTGTCCATTCCTTCATTTCTAAAATCTTTAGCAAATTCAAAAACTCCATCAAATCCTCCAACTATCAACCTTTTTAAGTAAAGTTCATTAGCAATTCTAAGGTATAACGGAATATTTAAAGCATTATGATGAGTTATGAATGGTCTAGCAGCAGCACCTCCTGGGATGGGTTGTAATATTGGAGTTTCAACTTCAAGATAATTTAGAGCAGTTAAAAAATTTCTGATTGAAGAAACTACTTTACTTCTTTTTATAAAAGTATCTTTTACATGTGGATTAACAATTAGATCAACATATCGCATTCGATATCTTTGTTCTGGATCATTAAATTCATCATAGATATTTCCTTCACTGTCGGTTTTTGGAAGGGGCAAAGGTCTTAAAGATTTTGATAGAAGTTTAAAATCTTCTACTAGGATAGTTTTTTCACCCACCTGAGTTGTAAAAAGTTTTCCTTGTATTCCAATAATATCACCTATGTCTAGTAATTTTTTATAAAATTCATTGTATTTAAACTTGTCTTCTTTAGGACATATTTCATCTCTGTTGAAATAAACTTGAATTTTACCAGAACTGTCCATAAGTTCGGCAAAACTTGCTTTTCCCTGGATTCTCCTTGACATTAATCTACCAGCAACTATAACTTTAGAATTTTCTTTAAAATCTTTGTTAATTTCTTCAACTAGGTGAGATACTTTAAAGAGTTCCGCAGGATAAGGATCTATCCCAAGCTCTCTTATTTTTGCTAGCTTTTCACGTCTAATTATTTCCTGTTCAGAGAGGTTTGACATTTTTTTTCAAATATAATGATATAACAAGAACATTACCCATATGTTTTTTAATTTTATAGGATAAAAATTCTATTTGAATAAAAATAAAGAAATAATAGTAAGAGATTTAGGTAATATCAATTATCAAGAATGTTTTGAAATTCAAAAAGAGTTACAAAATGAAATAATTGAAATTAAGTTAAGTAATAGAAAAAATAAAACTAATCTAAAGACACCAAATTATCTCTTATTTGTTGAACACAACCACGTTTATACTTTAGGAAAAAGTGGTAATAAAAACCACTTGCTTTTTTCTGAAGATATTTTAAATGATAAAGATATTTCTTTTCATTATACAAATAGAGGAGGTGATATTACATATCATGGACCTGGTCAATTAGTTGCTTATCCAATTCTAGATTTAGAAAATTTTTTTACTGATATTCATAAGTTTCTTAGATTAATGGAGGAGTCTGTAATTAAAAGCTTAGAGCAAATAAATATTGTTTCATCTCGAAATACTAATAAAACTGGAGTTTGGCTTGATGTTGGAAATAACAATGAAAGAAAAATATGTGCAATGGGAGTTAAAGTAAGCAGATGGGTTACAATGCATGGCTTAGCACTTAATGTAACTAATGATTTATCTTACTTTAATGGCATAGTTCCGTGTGGGTTAGAAAATAGTAAGGTGACATCTGTTAAAAATGAGATAGGTAATTTGATATATTCTTATGATTTAAAAAAAATTTTACTAAATAACTTCTTAAGGTCTTTCAGCGCTTCTTCAATTCAGTGAAAATAGTTGTATTTCATTTTTATCTCCCAAAAATATTAGATGAGTTTTATTCTTATCATTATTCATGTGTAGATCGCTTGTAGAATAAAAAGGAAATCCGTCAACAATTTCCTTCTCATCAAATAAATATATTTTCTGAGAGTCTTTATCAAAAATAGAATAATAGCTACTATTTACATTATTAATTTTTAAATTCTGGTATGAGCCATAAGGAAGACTAAACTCCTTACCATTAATTATAAGTTTGTTTGATCCAAAAGTCACTTTATTGTTTTCATAAGCAAATAATTTTTCTTCACTATTTAATAATTCTTGTTTTGAAATTTTTCCAGAAAGATCAATTCTAACAATGTTATCTTTATTATCAAAACCAATTAATCCATTTTTATATTCAAATAAACTTGATTTAATAAATAAATCTTTAGGAACCTTAATTCTAATATTCCCTCTTCTGTCAAGAATTAAAATTCTATCATTGTTTTCTTTCAAAATTAAATAGTCCTTATTCATAATCCTTAGGTGTTTTAATGGTTCTTTTAACCCATTATTGAGCTTAGTTCTTTTAAAACCTTTTACAATTTCAAAACTTGAATTATACATTTTTAAATTATTGCCATTTTGAAAAACATATCTATAGTTTTTATTATTATCGTAGTCAAAAACAGAAAGATTTTTAAAAAAACTTTTTGAATTACTTTTAATATTTTTAACGATATTTCCATTTATATCCATTAATATTAATTCCTTTTCTGTGGTGAATAAAAATTGTAGTCTATTGTTTTTATAAGTGTCAACCTGAAAAATAGTACTATTGATTTTATTGTTTAATTGTTTTTTCCATAAAATTTTGCCTTGAAAATCAAGTAAATTTAACTCATTGTTTATGTTCTGAAATATTATGTTTTTTTCTCCTGTTTTGTGATTGTATATAATCTTTGGATTATTTAATATTTCAGTATCAAATGATTTTGATAAATCCAGTTTTGTTTGATTATTCTCTTTTATTTTTATCGGTGAAGTAAAAATAGAATTGTATATAATNGAATCTTTTATTTGACTTGATTTAATCCATATTTCATAATTTTCATTNATCAATTTAGATTTCACTANTTCTAGAGCTGAATTTNTGGAAGGTATCTTCTTATTAAAATTTNTAAAATCTTTATTTAATATAAAAGTTGATTTGTTTTTTNTNTTAAGAATAATTCTTTCTATTGATTGAATATTATTTGCCAATATTAAATTGTTTTCAATNANGGAAGAAAANACTTTATCATTAATAAATTCAAATTCATTTAGTTTATTTATTCCAGTTNTAAATTTTTCGCTTTTAAAAATTTTTTCATTTCTNTATTCCTTAACTAAATCAAAATTTCTAAANTCTATTTCATAGTCTANATCCTTGAGTTTAATTATACANATTGAATCTTTATCACTTAAATAATANCCAATTTCATTAGCTTTTTGATATATAGAATCAAGCTCAATTTTATTTGTGCTATTTTCAAATAAAACCTCATCTATGTTATTTGAGAATAGTTTTTTATTAAAGCTGTAGGATTTAAAGAAATTAAAATTNTCAGGNANTATATCTAATATTTCTGTTTTTTTAGGTTTAACATTATTTAATAACGAAACATATCTTTTTTTAGTTGAATCAATTATTGATAATCCCATAATTAATATTTCTTCGTTATCAATTTCAAATTCAAAATTTATCCAATCAGAAATTTCACTTACATCAATTTTAAGATTTTTAAGACTTTCCAACTCTNNGCTTTCNGAAATTAANACCGAAATATTTTCAGTTTTTAGATTTACCAGTTCATAAAAATTTTTTGANTTTGGATTACTCGAATAATTTGAATTTCTGGTAAAATTTTCTATCAAAAATTTATTATCNGAAATAANATTAAAGTTTNNATTTTCNGTAAAAAAATATTTTATGTCTTTATAATCGAATTCATAAATTNTTTTACTATNGTATTCAGTTGAATCGGTAATCTTGATATTATATGGATTTTCAGNTTTTTCTAAAAAAATAATNTTANCAATATCGCCTTTTCCAATTTTATGATTACTGTAAATTAACTTTTTACTAGTCTCAAAAATAGTTTCATCAAATAAATCAGTATTAAAAAAATCAAAAAGAAAGTTTTTTTCATCATAATTGATTTTATTATAATCATCTATGGTAACTACTGATATAGGATTATCAGGAATTTGAAATATCAAATCTAAACTTTCATTATTTTTTTCAGAACATGAAATCAGNGTCAATATTAGTATTAAATACTTTTTCAATTTTATTGTAAAATTAAAAAACTCATATCTCTAATGATAATTGTTTGCCTTTTATTTTAAATGTATTTCTGTGATACTTANTGTAACCATATTTTTTNATACTATCAATATGTNTTTTTGTTCCATAACCTTTATTATTAACCCAATCAAANTGAGGATATCTTTTACCAATTTTANCCATATANTTATCTCTGTGAACCTTTGATAANATTGATGCTGCAGCAATNCTTTGATACAAATTATCTCCNCCNATAATACACNTATAGTTTAATTTCATTTTNGTTNNAAATTTATTTCCATCAATAAGGTAAATATCAGCNCTAAGATTCAATTTCTTTATTGATTTATTCATTCCAAAAAAAGTTGCATTTAGAATATTTACATTATCAATTTTATTATTATCAACATCAACAATTACATAATCAAGAGCTACATTTTTTATTTCATCAAATAACTTTTTCCTTTTTNAATNGCTNAGTTTTTTTGAGTCTTTAATTTCAGGGTTGTAATAATTTTTTGGTAAAATAACTGATGAAATTGTAACAGGNCCTGAAAGTGCACCTCTTCCAGCTTCATCTNTTCCGCACACCAAAATTTTACTATTATACCTTTTTATCATATTTCATTGATTAAATTAGTGGTTTAATTATATAATTTCAACAGACAAAACAAAATCTTTAGTGCATAAANTATTATTTATTATTTTCTTTCTTTTTTCAATTTGTAGTTATAATCAAACTGGAGGAGGTTTTTTTAATGAATCTTTATCTAAGATTGGAGANTCAATTTCAATAGATGCCTTCAAATTTGATATTAATAAATTAAAGAAATTTGACATAAATAATGATACAATTNTATTAGATACTTCNTTAACAATNAATAAGTTTTATCAATTTAATTTTAGAAGAAAAGATAATTTTGAACTAATTAAGCCAAATAATGTTGGACAATCNTATAATCATCTNTCATATGATNTAAANCAATCTAATTTTCCAAAAATTGGTTACAATGCTAACAAATCACAACTCTTTAGTANNNATGATGTATATTTTTATGACGTAGCATATCCNATGACAGAATTATTATTTAAATCTGTTTTTTCACAAGGNCAATTAACTGACGNNCTTTTTACAACTAATGTAAATCGAAAGTTAAANTTTTCATTGTCNTTTAANGCTCTTAGGTCTTTGGGNAAATATCAGAATTCACTNTCCGGGTCTAANCAATTTACATTTACNTATAATTATAATTCTGAAAAGTTTAGATCAAAATCATTTTATNTATCNCANAAACTAGAAAAACATGAAAATGGTGGTTTANCNGANCTNTCACTNTCTGATTTTGATTCTGAAGATCCAGTTTTTGATGAAAGATCAAAATTAAGTGTNAAGTTTGATGATGCAATTAATACTTTTTTTAAAAGAGATTTTTATTCAGACAACCTNTTTAGATTAGCTGGNTCAAAAAAATCACTTTTGCTAGGATACAATCTTCATTACACCACTGTAAATAATTCATATAACCAAACCATAATCAACGATTATTATGGAANTATNGAAGATGGANTTAATTNAGTNTCAGATAAATATAAGTTTAGATCNGCTAAAAATGAATTAAATTTAAGAGTAGAAAATCTAATTTTTGACTCATTTAANTTTGGANTAATTAATCATAATTATGAATATTTCAACCTTAATTCTGACAGTGAAAAGATAANTGAAAATTCAAATTTATTTTCTATAAATTTTGATAAAAAANTTAAATTTTTTCAAATCAATTTTGAATTAAATAAAAAAATTAATGGTGATAGAGTAGGGGATAAATTTATTCTCTTATTAAAACAANCTAAAAANTCTAATTTTGATTTAGGTATTAAGTTATCTTCAATTCAAACACATCCAGGTTTGATGTATGATAACTANNTCAGTAGTTTTTCCGAATTGAAATGGAATTACAATAATGATTTNNTAACTACTAATAGTATTAATATTGAATTTTCAAACAATAAAATAGGTGAGATTGAATTGTCTTCNTCAATAATNAAAAACTTTTTCTATNTAAGTGTTGATAGTAGTTCGGATTATTTGTATTTACCTATTAATAATCAATTGAAATCTNANATAACTTANTTNAAATTAAAATATCATAAAAATTTNAATCTAGGNAAATTTTCATTTGATAATACNGCAATGTTTCAAAATGTAAATCAAGATGAAATGNTATTAAACGTACCNAAATTTNTTTTTAGAAATTCATTTTACATAACTGAAAAAATATTTAATAATGTTCTAGACATACNNTCTGGATTTAATTTTAAAATCTTTTCNAGTTTTTATGCAAATGAGTACAATCCATTAATNTCTTCTTTTCATGTTCAAAANTCAAAAAAAATAGGAAATTTTCCAATAGTTGATTTTTTCATTAATGCTAANATTAGACAAACAAGATTATTNTTTGTTTTTGAACATATAAATTCATCATTNTCAGGAAATNAATTCTTNCAAACACCTTCAATGCCTTACAGAGATTCGAACTTTAGATTTGGATTNACTTGGAATTTATTTAACTGANGGTAGNTCNCCTTTAGTTTTNGAAGGNAGNTTTGTACTACCCATTAAAAATTTGTCGATATGATAAGCNGCTTCTCTACCTTCTGANATNGCCCAAACAATTAACGATTGCCCNCTTCTTAAATCTCCTGCNGCAAAAACTTTTGGATTTGTTGTTTGGTAATCATTTGTTATTGGTTTTGAACTTTCATNCATTTCAGTTTTTAAANCTTTAAAAATNAAATTTTCTGGACCAGTAAANCCAAGTGCTAACANGGCAAGATCACATGGCCANATTTTTTCTGAANCCTCAACTTCAANTAANTTATAGTTTTCNTTTGAATCTTTTTCCCAANATACATTAACTGTTTTNAAGCCAGTTAAATTTCCATTATTGTCACCAATAAATTCTTTAGTCATAATAGACCATTCTCTTTTAATACCTTCTTCATGGGATGANCTCGTTTTNAGAGTNAAAGGCCAGTANGGCCAAGGATTTTCATCTGTTCTTTTTTTNGNAGGNTTACCTTGAATCTCAAAATTTAAAACTGATTTTGCTTTATGTCTATTNGATGTTCCTATACAGTCAGAACCCGTATCNCCACCACCAATAACAATAACATTTTTTTGTTTAGCTGAAAGACTTAAATCAATATCTGANATTTNATCAACAACTTCATTTTGGTGTTTTAAAAAATCCATNGCTTGNACAACACCTTTTAAATTACTNCCCTTAATAGGCAACTCTCTTTTTANTGTAGCACCTCCACAAAGNAGAATAATATCAAACTCTTTTTCGAGNNCNTTTACTTCAATNTCTTTNCCAACCTCNATACAAGTTTTAAATTCTATTCCTTCTTCNATTAATAAATTAATTCTTCTATCAATTATAGACTTTTCTAATTTAAAATCAGGTATACCATATCTTAATAGTCCACCAATTTTTTTATCCCTTTCGTAAACAGTAACATTATGTCCANCTAAATTAAGTTGTTGAGCAGCTGCAAGTCCAGCAGGTCCNGAACCAACTANAGCAATTTTNTTACCTGTTCTTTTAGCTGGTACTTGAGCNTNAATCCANCCCTCNTTGAAACCTCTCTCAACTATGTACTTTTCAATCATTTCAATTGANACAGGAGGATTTATTAATCCTAAAACACATGCNGCTTCACATGGTGCAGGACATAGNCTNCCNGTAAATTCAGGAAANTTATTTGTTGAATGTAATATTTCAAGAGCATNTTTCCATTTTTTATTGTAAACAGCATCATTGAAATCTGGAATTAAATTTCCAAGNGGACATCCTGANTGACAAAAAGGNACACCACAGTCCATNCATCTTCCACCTTGTTTTTCTAATTCTTTATCAGAGGGNTTNATGGTAAATTCATCATAATTTTTTATTCTTTTNGNAACAGGAACATAAGATTCATCTGTTCTNTCANATTCNATAAANCCTCTTAATTTNCCCATTCTATTTTATNATTGAATCAATTTTATCTTTAGCCATTTTTTCAAGAGCNGCTTTGTACTCTATTGGCATTACTTTTACAAATTTATCTTTATTTCTTTTCCAATTNGAAATAATNTCTTCNGCAATTTTACTNGATGTTAAAGAAAAATGATTTTCAACTAAAGTTTTTATAAANTCTAAATCTTGNTTNCTAGGAACTTCAAGTTCTATCATTTCNTGATTGAAATTTTTAACATCAAAATTCTCATTTTCTTTATAAATNTATGCTATTCCACCACTCATTCCTGCNGCAAAATTTCTTCCAATTTTTCCAAGAATTAGAGCTATACCACCAGTCATNTATTCACANCCNTGATCACCTACACCTTCAACAACAGCAGTTGCNCCAGAATTTCTAACGCAGAATCTTTCACCAGCNATTCCATTAATANATGCTTCACCTGANGTTGCNCCATATAANGCAACGTTTCCAGTTATAATATTTTTATTNGANATAAATGTTGCTTTTTTTGGNACTNTAGCAATTATNGTNCCNCCTGAAAGACCTTTTCCNAAATAATCGTTTGTAGTTCCNTTNACAATCATTTTNAGTCCTTTCACAGCAAATGCNCCAAAACTTTGTCCNGCAGAACCATTAAAATTNAGTGTTAAAGTNTTTTTNGGNAGAGCATTTTNTCCATGAATTTTGGAAATNTCATTACTTAGAATAGCACCAACTGTTCTATCNGTATTNTTTATTTTGAAATCTAAATNCATTTTAATTTTCTTATCAATNGCAAGTTTTGCNNATTTTAANATTTTAAAATCNAGAACTTTTTCTANGTTGTGNTCTTGTTTTTCAATATTTCTNATNGGAACTTTTTCTCCAACATTAGGTCTATATAAAATNTTNGATAAATCAATTCCTTTATACTTAAAGTGGTCNATTGCATCCATCATATTCAACTTCTGACTTTGACCAACCATTTCNTCAATTGTNCTNAANCCTAGAGAAGCCATTATTTCTCTCAACTCTTGTGCAACGAAGTACATAAAGTTTATNACATGTTCNGGNTTTCCTTTAAAGTTTTTTCTTAATTCTGGATCTTGTGTTGCTATTCCTACAGGACATGTNTTNAAATGACAAGCACGCATCATTATACATCCAGAAGCAACTANTGGAGCGGTNGAAAANCCAAATTCTTCNGCACCCAATAAACANGCTACTGCTACATCTCTNCCNGTTTTTAATTGTCCATCACANTCAATNACAACNCTTCCTCTTAAATCATTTAATACAAGTGTTTGTTGTGCTTCAGCAATTCCAAGTTCCCAAGGAAGACCTGCATGTTTTANTGAAGTAAGTGGAGAAGCACCTGTTCCACCATCAAATCCAGANATTAAAATCACATCAGCTTTNGCTTTAGCNACACCTGCTGCAATAGTTCCAACACCAACTTCAGAAACTAATTTTACATTAACCCTTGCATCTCNGTTAGCATTTTTTAAATCAAAGATTANTTGTGCTAAGTCTTCAATTGAATAAATATCATGATGNGGNGGNGGTGAAATTAATCCNACNTANGGNGTGGAATTTCTAACTTTGGCAATTAGNGGATTTACCTTTGGACCTGGAAGTTGTCCGCCTTCACCNGGTTTAGCACCTTGAGCCATTTTAATTTGTATCTCATTAGCATTAGATAGATAATATGAACTNACACCAAACCTTCCTGANGCTACTTGTTTAATTGCACTATTTTTAGAATCTCCATTTTTATCTTTTTTNAACCTTAATGGATCTTCACCTCCTTCTCCAGAATTACTTTTACCTCCAATTCTGTTCATTGCAATTGCNANATTTTCATGAGCTTCTTTACTAATTGATCCATATGACATGGCNCCAGTTTTAAATCTTTTAACTATNTCAGTCCANGGCTCTACNTCTTNAATATCAATTGGNTCAAGNTCAACAAATTTAAATAANCCTCTNATGGTCATAAATTGTTCACTTTGTTTATTGATTAGATCAGAATAAGTTTTNTAAGTNTCATATTTTTCTTGTCTGACTGCTTGTTGAAGCTTAGAAATTGTGGCAGGATTTAGCATNTGGTTTTCACCATTCCTTCTCCATCTGTATTCNCCACCAATTTCGAGTGAATTTATATCTTTTTCAGAGTTAAAAGCATAATTNATNCTTGANGAAATTTCTTTTTCTAAAACATAAAGNCCCACACCNTCAATTCTTGATGCAGTATTNTTAAAGTANTTATCAACAAATTTTTTTCTTAANCCNANAGCTTCAAAAATTTGTGATCCCCTGTATGAATGAAGTGTTGAAATTCCAATTTTATTCATAACCTTCAAAATCCCTTTNGCAATTGCAGAATTAAAATTTTGTATTGCTTTNTGCTTGGTTATGCCTTTAATAATNCCAATTTCNTGATGAAAATCTATAATTTCATTAACTAAGTAAGGATTNATTGCACTNGCTCCATANCCAAATAGCATTGAAAAATGGTGTGGTTCTCTNGGTTCTGCAGATTCGATAACAATACCAAATTTTGATCTTTTATTTCTTTTGATTANATAATGATGAACAGTNGAACAAGCTAATAAAATAGGAATNGGAGCTAATTTATTACTNACATTNCNATCAGAAAGNATTATAATATTGTAACCATTATCAACCTTTTTNTCAATTGTTNAGACAATTTTTTCAAGNGCTTCTTCAATTCCATTNTGACCTTTACTTANTTTGTAAAGNGCNGGNATNGAACATGATTTAAAATCATCATGTTTAATNTANTTAATCTTATCTAAGTCTTCATTTGAAATAATTGGATTATTNATTTTTANTTTTTTNGCNTGTTTTGAATTTATATCAAAAACATTAAAATCACTTCCTAAACCAAGACTAGTATCAGTNACTATTTCTTCTCNAATTCCNTCAAGTGGNGGATTAGTGACTTGAGCAAAAAGTTGTTTAAANTAATTATAAAGTAATTGNGGTCTTTTAGATAAAACAGCTAGAGGTGTATCTGANCCCATTGATCCAATCGCNTCCTTNCCTTTATTACACATNGGNAGAATAATGGTCTTAAAATCTTCATGGGTGTATCCAAAAATTTTAAGTCGTGTCTCAAAATCTATTTTTTCTTTAGGNGTTTTATTACCNGTATAAGGNACTTTNGAAAGTGGTAANATATTTTCATTNAGCCATTTTCTNTANGGATATTTTGAAGTTATAATTTTTTTAACTTCATCATCTTGTATAATTCTTCCTTCATTCATNTCAACAAGAAACATTTTACCAGGTTCTANTCGNCCGTGAAGNTCAATATTTTCNGGNTTAATNTCAACNACTCCAGTTTCAGATGACATAATTACATATCCNTCTTTAGTAACTGAATATCTNGANGGACGNAATCCATTTCTGTCAAGTAATGCTCCAATATAATTTCCATCAGTGAAAGGAATTGAAGCAGGACCNTCCCANGGNTCCATAATGCATGNATTGAATTCNTAAAAAGCTTTTTTNGAATCATTCATNGANTTATGCTTTTCCCATGCTTCAGGAACAAGCATCATCATAACTTCTGGNAGAGATCTACCTGTAAGTANTAAAAGNTCTACAACCATATCCATNGATGCAGAATCAGATTTACCNCTNAAAATTATTGGAAAAATTTTATCTAAATCTTCCTGANTAATNAGTTCTGATTTTATTAACTCTTGTCTAGCTATCATTCTACTNACATTTCCTTTTAGAGTATTTATTTCNCCATTATGGCACATATATCNAAATGGTTGTGCTAAATCCCAAGTTGGAAATGTNTTTGTTGAAAANCGNTGATGAACTAAAGCTAATCTAGTTACAAGTTTAGGATTACNNANGTCTAAATAAAACCTTTCNATNTCTTCAGGNATAAGTAANCCNTTATAGATTAATGTNCTNTTGTGAAGGCTTGAAAAGTAGAAATANTTTTTTTGAGATAGNTCNGATTCGTAAATATTATTTTCACTAATTTTTCTNGCTATGTANAGTNTGATATTAAACTCTTTTTCACTTAACTNTTCATTTTTTGAAATGAAAACCTGNTTGATNGTAGGTTGNGATTTTGATGCAATTTCACCAACCACTTTTGAATTTGTTGGNACATCTCTCCATCCTAATAAATNAAGCCCTTGTCTTTTNATTTCATTTTCAAAAATNCTTATACATTGACTAGCTTGATTAGTTTTTTGGGGAAGAAAAACCATTCCAACTGAATATTGACCNGGNTGAGGTAAATCAAATNGGCANTCNTTTACAAAAAAATCGTGTGGAATTTCNATNAAAATACCNGCACCATCGCCTGTCCTNCCATCTGCACTTACTGCNCCTCTNTGNTCAAGACATGTTAAAATNTTNAGAGCGTTATGAATTATNTTATTAGTTTTTTTNCCNGTAAGGCTACATATAAATCCTGCACCGCAGTTTTCGTGTTCNTTTANNGGGCTGTATAATCCTTGTTCTTTAAAGCTCATAAAGTTAGATGGAATNNACAAAAATAAGTATTCATNNCTCTNTAATTATCAAATANTNTACAATACTTTTAATAAATATGTAATTAATATTAACTTTTCAATAAATCACATTGTTTTTTGTTTATTTTCAATATTTTGGTATTAAAATTGATNATTTGACATATGATTGAAANNATAATTATTNCCGTNTTTGTTCTTGGTTATCTTGCTATAGCTTTTGAACACTCNTTAAAAATTGATAAATTAATNCCNGCCCTAATTATGATGGCAGTCATGTGGGGTATAATTTCTTATTTTGATNTAACNGTATTTGAAATAGANACAAAAAATAAGGAGCTCATGCCTTATAAANTAAAGTCTGTTNTAAANTATTTTTTAGGNCACACNGCNGAAATTTTAGTTTTCTTAATTGGTGCCATGACTATTGTNGAAACAGTNGATTTNTTNAATGGTTTTGCAACNATNAAAAGATTAATNAAAACAAAAANTAAGGTTAAAATTTTATGGATTATATGTTTTCTTGCATTNATTTTATCNGCNATTATTGACAATCTTACTGCNACNATNGTNTTNATAACNATTCTTCAAAAATTAGTNACTGACAAAAATTTAAANCTTTGGTATGCNGGTATGATAATTGTTGCTGCNAATGCTGGAGGTGCATGGTCNCCNATTGGNGATATNACAACAACAATGTTATGGATTGGAGAAAAAGTNTCTATTGGNGCTNTAATTAAATNNTTAATTATNCCATCATTGGTTTGTATGATTATTCCNACATATGTTGCATCAAAATATAATGTNTTTAAAGGTGAAATAACACCACCAAAAAATANNGAAAGTGAAAANCCTTANGGTNTTAAAATTTTAATNATTGGATTATCATCNATAGTNTTTGTTCCAGTTTTNAAAATTTTTACTGGNNTACCACCTTANGTNGGAATGATGTTATCNTTAGCNGTTGTTGCAACTATTGCTGAATTTTANAACAATAGTTTATTGAAGACNGCNGGTNCNAANTCANNTCATCATAGNCCAATTCANCATGCATTAACAAANATTGAAATGCCNAGTATNCTATTCTTTTTAGGNATTCTTATGGCNGTAGGNGCANTAGAAGCTCTTGGAATTGTNTTTGGAGTAGGNCAGTGGTTAGTNTCTACATTTGAAAATGTTGANTGGATATTATTTGAAGGNNTNGATATCGTTGTATTTGTTTTAGGTTTTCTNTCNGCTGCAATTGATAATGTNCCATTAGTTGCNGCATCAATGGGTATGTTTGGAGAAGCAATTGATAANCCTCTTTGGCATGGAATTGCATATGCTGCAGGAACNGGTGGAAGTATGNTAATAATTGGNTCTGCTGCTGGTGTTGTTGCNATGGGNATGGAAAAAATTGATTTCNTGTGGTATTTGAAAAANATAGCCTTTTTAGCTTTTATTGGTTATTTAGCTGGNTTNATAACNTTTATTTTGCTTAGAGATTTTGTTNTGTAATGACTTATAATCAAGCAATTGATTGGTTATTTAAAGTTCCATTATCATTCAATCGTGATTTTCATAATTATAAATTAAAGCTAGAACCAGTTNTTGGTTTTTGNAATCGTGTTGANAATCCNCAAANTGNTNTAAAAATNATTCATGTNGCTGGAACTAATGGAAANGGATCAACTTGTCATATAACTNCNTCAATTATTCAAGAACATGGAAAAAATGTTGGTATTTTCTCTTCNCCNCATCTNATCGATTTNAGAGAAAGAATAAAAATTAATGGNAAGTATATNGATAAAANGTTTNTCACAAACTTTATAAATAAACACAAATCATACATTGAAGAAAATAAAATTTCTTTTTTTGAAATCTCCTTTGTTATGTCNCTCTGTTATTTTAGAGATAGCAATGTTGATTANAGTTTAATTGAAGTAGGATTAGGTGGTAGATTAGATGCCACAAACATATGTAATCCAATTGTGTCTTGTATTACAAATATTGGATATGANCATAAAAATTTTTTAGGTAAAACGCTNNAGAAAATTGCTTTAGAAAAAGCAGGAATTATAAAATNNGANACACCAATAGTAGTTGGTGAANGAAGAAAAACATTAGTGAAAGNNTTTTACCAAATTTCNTNAAAATTAAATTCANCTATNATNTACTCAAATNATATTTNTTNNGATAAAGAATATGGTTTGCANGGAGATTATCAATTAGATAATATTAAGAATTCTATTGCTATTGTNAGTTTAATTAAAGAATTAAATTTAGATAATGATAAGATNNATTTAGGAATTAAAAAAACTGTAGTNANTACAAGNTTTTTNGGAAGGTGGCAAATTATAAAAAGCAAACCACTTGTAATTTTTGATGTTGCTCACAATATTGATGCAATNAAAAAAATATTAAAACAANTAAAGGAAGAAGATAAGGATATAAGATTTGTATTTGGNACTCTTNATAAACCAGGTCAGATTAAAATTTTAGATNTTTTACCAACTGATTACTTTTACTATTTCTGTGAACCAAATACNCCAAGATCTATGCCTATTGAAAAAATTANAAGAAAAGCAAAATCAAATAAATTGAAATTTAAATCATATTCATTACCNAATGNAGCTTATCAAAGTGCATTGAATGAATCTAAAAAAAATGATGTTNTTTTTGTCACAGGAAGTACTTTTGTTATTTCAGAAATTTTATCGGTTATTTCTTAATAAATTTATATTATATTTGCTCGTCTTTCGGGGCGCTTAGCTCAGTTGGTTCAGAGCACTTGGTTTACACCCAAGGGGTCGGGGGTTCGAATCCCTCAGCGCCCACATTCTTTAACCTCAACTTTAGTTGAGGTTTTTTTATTTATAATTAGAAATATAATAGTCTTCCCTCTCTTTTTTTAACATTCCAATAGTTTCATCCAAAAANTTATTTCTATCATTTCGNGTTTTNAANACCCATATNCAAATAGAATCACGACTATGATAAATAGCCTTTAATTCATCATCAATTTCACATATTTCTTTTGGAATTTTAGTTTTTATACAAATCATTNTATAATAANTTAAGNTTCNATTTCTTATATTAATAACTGTATGTTNAANTTACTTAAAAATATNACTATNTACATATTGGGCTTATTGTATATAATAATAGGAATCCGTCATTTTACAAANCCTGANTTTTTTAAAATTATAATGCCNCCTTACTTGCCATTTCATGACTTCTTTGTATACAGCTCTGGTTTTTTTGAAATTTTATTTGGTTTTATGATATTATTAAAAAAATTTAGGNGNGTTGGAGCTTTGGGTATTTTTTTTCTTCTGATTTTAGTTTTTCCAGCNAATATCTATTTATATCAATCATCNANTGCACAAGAAATATTATCNATTACAAAAATGGATGCTTTGATNAGNTTGCCATTTCAAATTCCACTATTGATNTTAGCTTATTGGCATTCTAAAGANTTTAATTCAAGATTTTTTAATATATTTTGTTTAATAATTTTTATNCCAACTATTATTTATTTTTTAANTCTTTAAAATTGTATANGATGAATANAANAATATCAATATTTNTAATGTTAATTAGTTTGANTCTTTTTTCACAAAGAAATGTGATTAANGTTGATTCAATTATTAAAACTGACAATTATAATGTTATCAAAAATTTAAAATATGGAGANGGTGANAGAAATGTTTTAGATCTTTGGATTNCNGACGAAAANGTAAANTCTCCTCTTATAATTTATATTCATGGTGGTGGTTTTTCCTCTGGAAATAAAGAATCAGCTTANAGAAAAAACAGTTTCAATAGAATAAAAAAATTTATTGATAATGGAATTTCTTTTGCTACTATTAANTATAGATTTAGAAATAATGAAGATGGTATTATTACTAGCCTAAATGATGCAAAAAGAGCCTTACAATTTCTTCGATTTAATAGTGATGTGTATAATTTAGATAAATCAAAAATTGGAGTGATGGGAAGTTCTGCTGGTGCTACATCCTCAATGTGGATAGGTTTTTTTGATGATATGGCCGATATCAATAGCAATGATCCAATCGAAAGAGAGTCTACAAAAGTTTCATTGATTGTTGGTATTGCAGCAGCTCATACCATGGATTTGAATAGATGGAAAGAAATGACAAATATTGAACAAAGTTATATGGATGAATTGACATTACAATTCATGGGTAAATTGGACAGAGATAAATGGATGAAAAAAACATTTGATAAAGATTATATTTCAAAAATTGATTTTTTTGATCAGATGGATAAAAATGATCCTCCTTTTTTTATTGTTAACTATGGAAAGAATACAAAACCAAAAAACATAGCAGATTTTCATCATCATCCTTTACATGCTAAAGAACTTAAGAAGAAAGCGGATTTATTAAATATTAAAAATGTTATTTATGCTACTGGTATTGGTATAATTGACAAGTCAAGACAAGGTTTAGTTGATTTTGTTGTAGAAAATCTTAAATAATTATTTTTTCTTTACAATTCCTAGAAACATAGGAACTGACTTTTGATAATCTGCATATTTGCTGTATTTTTTTGAACTAATTTCTTCACTAAACTTTGCGCTATTAAAAAATAAAATAACCAATAAAACACATCCAATAATTGACCAATTTAAAATTAGTCCAGTTGCAGAGACAGAAAACATATAAAAAGTTATCCAAATTAATTGTTCACTTGCAAAATTTGGGTGTCTTGAATAAGCCCACAACCCATTTGAAATAAACCCATCCTTATACATTCCCTCCAAATTTTCTCCGTTTCTTAATCTTCTATATTTTTCTGATTGAAAGTTATATTGTTGCTGATCAGCAATTGTTTCAGTTATAATGAATAAAAGCATGAGAAAAGAAATAATATAATCACTGTAATTAATTGCATTTTCAGATCCTTGCCAAGCTGCTAGAATTGGCAATGAAAAAAGAAAGATCAATCCCATTTGATAGAAACAAATAAATAAAAGATTAAATAAGGACCAATTTAAGTTAGATCTAAATAATGAAATGGATTTCCTTACCTCTTTCCATCGATAATCTTCTTCACCCTTCCAAAAATAAATACTGTATCCACCTCTTCTTGAAAAGTTGTATGTTAGTCTAAGTCCCCATATGGTAACTAGAACAGACATTAATATCATACGGGGATTAAAGTTTGACGAAAGAGTAAAATACCAAACAACAAAAATTGGAACTAAACTCCAAACTTTATCTATTTGACTATAGTTTTTCGTTAATTCTCCAGTTATGAAGCAAACTGATGATACAATTAGGTAGGATTTAAATATAAATTTAATACTGCTAATCTGACCTTGATTAAAGTTAAAATCAAAAATATCACCGTAAAATGATAGATATAATATTAAAATAAAAGTTGATATTATTATTAATATTTTTTTAATCATAAATTGAATTTAATTAATAATTTTTAAATTGTATTATATAAGTATATTTAGTACATATTTATGGCAAAAAATTGTTCTAATAAATCTTTAAACGAATTTATACCTACTCTTGAGAATACCTGGGATGAGAAAAAAGCTCTTTTAGTTGCAAGGCGGCTCGAATTTGGAGTCAATAAAAATGATCTTTCCAATTACTTAAATTATACACCTTCTGAATTAATTGATAAAATTATTGATGATGCAATTAATCTTGATGTGTCACCGGATCCAGGTTGGAGAGATTGGAATTCAACTGATTTTAATAATTCTGGTAAAAATAGAGGAGCCTTTTTCAGAGATCATCAGAGATTAGTTTTTAAAGATTTATTGACTAATGGATTTAGAGAAAGATTAACAGTTTTTTGGAGCAACCATTTTGTAACTGAATATTTTATGTATAATCATCCAGCTTATACTTTCAGGTATTATAATAATATACAACAAAATGTACTTGGGAATTTTAAGGAATTTGTTAGGATTATTGGATTAGATGACGCTATGTTGATGTATTTGAATGGATATGAGAATAAAAATTCAGCACCTAATGAAAACTATTCCAGAGAATTATTTGAACTTTTTACATTAGGAGAAGGTAATGGATACACACAAGAAGATATTACAGAAACCGCTAGAGCTCTTACTGGGTACAATTCAAGGACTAACCAAGGACCAATTTCATTTAATGAGAAGTGGTATGATGATGGAGAAAAAACAATTTTTGGAAGAACTGGTAACTGGAATTACGATGATGTTATTGATATTCTCTTTGAAGAAAAAAAAGAAATTATTGGAAATTTTATTTGTACTAAACTTTATAAATATTTTATTAGCCCCAATGTTAATGAAAATATAGTTTCAGAATTGTCAACTTTTTTTATTGAAAATGATTTTTCACTGGATTTGCTTTATAGAAAAATGTTTAAAAGTGAACATTTTTTTGACACTTTTAATAGTAATGTTTTAATAAAAAGTCCAATAGATTTGTTATGTAATTTATTTATACAACTTAATCTGGAAGTTCCTGAAAACTTTAATCTTGATAATTATTTTATTTACAAGTCAAGAGATATGGGACAAGAGATTCTAAATCCCGTTGATGTTGCTGGATGGCAGGGTAATCATGATTGGATTTCAACGGGAAGTTTACCAATGAGATGGGACTTTCTTGACGATATTTTATGGAAATTTTGGCAGAAAGATAAAAATCAGTATCAAAAATATTTAAAGGAAATTGTTGGTGATAATGATACTAATCCAGAAAGTATTGTAAAAAAGGTTATTGACTTTATGTTTTGTGAGTATGTTATAAAACAGGAAGACTTAATTGATGCTATTGAAGTTTTTAAATCTGATGTACCAGATATATATTACGAAGATGGTACATGGACAATTAATGATGATTCCGTTCCACTTCAAACTTATCGTTTAGTGGGATTTCTAATCAAATTACCAGAATATCAATTAAAATGAGTGATAATTATTTAAATTCTGATAAACATAAAAAAGAACATTCTCATTGGGATAGAAGAGGTTTCTTAAAAGTATTGGGAATTGCTGGAGCAGGATCTATTTCATTAGCAAACTCTCACCTATCAGTAATTAATTCAAATTTTATTTCTAATGCACTGGGTAATTCAGTTTCAGATAGAGTTTTAGTAATGGTTAGATTAAAAGGTGGTAATGATGGATTAAATACAATTATTCCTGTTTATGATTACGACAACTATATATCAAAGAGACCATCAATACATATTCCAAAAAATGAATTAATTAAACTCAATGATGATTTTTCAATTCCAAGTCACATGAATGCTATCAATCCATTTTGGAATGATGGTAAGATGAAAATTGTACATGGTGTTGGATATGAAAATCAAAATCTCTCACACTTTACATCCTCAGATATTTGGGCAACAGGAACCAGAAATAAGTCAGAAATGTCAACTGGATGGCTTGGTAGATATTACGATGAAAAATATTTTGATTATACAACTAATCCACCTGANAAACCNGTTGCTATTCAAATTGGNAGTAACTCNAATNTGATTTTTAGAGGTGATCAAAGATCANATGCTTTTGCTGTAGCTAATGAAAGAAGACTTGAAAAAGTNGCTGAAAGAGGAGAGTTTTTTTCAACTGAAAACTTACCAGATTGTACTCATGGTGATCAGGTTGAATTTTTAAGAAGAGTATCTAATACAACATATGATTATGCAGAGGTTATAAGTGAAGCATTTAATAAATCTAATGATTTTGAGAATTATACAGATTCCAATTTAGATAAGCAACTCAGACTTGTTTCAAGATTAATAAAAGGAGGTTTAGGATCTAAAATTTATATGGTTACTTTAGGCGGTTTTGATACTCACGGTAACCAGCCATTAACTCATCAAGGTTTATTGACTCAATTATCCGATTCAATAAAAGTATTTTATGATGATTTAAATTATGATGGTTTTGATTCTAAAGTATTAACTATGACTTTTTCTGAATTTGGAAGAAGAGTAAATGAGAATGGTTCAGAGGGTACTGATCACGGTTCATCGGCTCCAATCATGCTTTTTGGACCTGCTCTAAGAGGTAGTGGTTTTGTTGGTGATCATCCAAGTCTAACAAATTTAGATCGAAGAGGAAATATGCAGCACAGTATTGATTTTAGATCAATTTATCAAACAATCTTATCGGAATGGCTATGTGGGGATTCAAATTATATTAATAATGCTATGCTTGGTGAAGAATATGATGTGTTAGGTTTAGGTTTTTCTTGTAATGATAAAGATATTATTGATTATGATTCATTATTAAATTATCATTATCCTATATATTTAAATTATAATAAGAGAGTAGACTTAAATTTAAGATTAAAACAAGATCACAATATTAGTATTAATGTTTTTGATATTCTAGGGAGACATGTTTCAACAATATTTAATGGTAATTTAAGCAGAGGAGAACACAATTTTATGCTAAGCGAAAATCAATTTAAAAAGTTGTCCAGTGGACAATATTTTTATTCGATTAAAATATCTGGAGGTAAAACTCTAAGTAAATCTTTTGTAGTTAAATAGATGTAAAAATCTTCTCCATCTTTTCATTTTCCTCATCAGCAAGATCTTTATCTACTAAAATTCTTCCACTATGTTCATCAGTAATGAATTTCTTTCTGGATGCAATGTCAAGTTGAACTTGAGGGGGAATAACAAAAAATGATCCAGCAGAGGCACCTCTTTCAACAGGGACAACAGCTAATCCATTCTTTACACTTGATCTAATTTTTAAATAAGATCTTAATAAAGATTCATCAATTTTTGACTGAAATTCATCTGATTTTTTCAAAAGCTCAGCTTCTTCCTTTTCAGTTTCTTTCATTATTGCGTCCAACTCATTTTTTTTGTGATCTAGGTGAGTATTTCTCTCTTCTTTTGTTTGGATAGTTTCTTCTAATTTTTCTTTTTTAAGCTCTATTTGAGCTTTTAATTCATTTATTTGTTTTTCTGAATATTCAATTTCTAATTCTTGATATTCAATTTCTTTACTTAATGACTCAAATGCTCTATTATTTCTAACATTTTTCTGTTGGTCATTATACTTTTTTATTAATGCTTTAGATTCTTCAATTTTGTTGAGTTTTTCCTTGATCTCATTTTCAAATCCATCAAGTTCAGCTTGAATTTTTTCAAGTCTTACATCTAAACCAGAAACCTCATCTTCTAAATCTTCAACTTCTAAAGGCAATTCACCTCTCACACTTCTAAGTTTATCAATTCTTGAATCAATTAATTGTAAATCATATAATGCTCTTAATCTTTCTTCTACTGAGTACTCAACTTTTTTTGCCATATCTAAAAATAATTAACAGGGTTTGTATTTGTTTTAGCAATAATGCACGCAAACTTAGGAATTTTTTTCTTAAGATAATTGAAAATCAACTCTTTTGTAAATTTCTCACTTTCATAATGACCAATATCAATCAAAAGTATTTGATTATTTGCTTTAAAAAAATCATGATATTTTAGATCCGAAGTTATAAAACAATCTATTTTTTTTTCAATTGCCTTTTCAATTCCAAAACTTCCAGAACCACCCAAAACTGCAATACTTTTCACTGATTTATTTAAAAATTTACTATGTCTAATAAATGACAATTTCATATTGGATTTAATATAATCTATGAAAGATTTTTCATCGTATGATTTCTTAAGATCACCAAACATCCCCATTCCAATACCTTCAATTAATTCATTAGGTATTAAAAAATTTAAATTTTCAAGTTTTAATTTTTTACAAATCTGATAATTAACTCCTTTTGGATTATTATCTAGGTTAGTATGAATTGCGTAAATATTAATATTATTATTTATTGCTTTGATTATTAATTTTTGAACTCTTCCTTGTGTATTGATTGCCTTTAAGGGTTCAAAGATTAAAGGATGAAATGTAATTATTAGGTTACATTCATTTCTAATAGCTTCATCTATAACTTCATCTGTCGTATCTAGAGTGATTATGGCTTTATTTATCTTGCTTTCAAAATCACCAATAATTAATCCAACATTATCAAAATCTTCTGCATGTTCTTTTGGAGCCCAATTTTCTAGTACATTAATTATTTCGGTTAATTTCATTATAATTTATTATCAAATATAATTTATATTTTCGTCTAATGTCTTTGCTGAGAAAATTGCTTTTTCCGCTTTCACTTTTGTTTAAATTTATTCAAGAAGTACGTAATTTACTTTATGATTTAAATATCATAGCTAATACCAAGTTTAACATACCAACAATAAGTGTTGGTAATTTGTCTATGGGAGGAACTGGTAAAACTCCCATGGTTGAGTATTTGTTATCAAACCTATTAATCAAATATAAAATTGGAATCCTTAGTAGAGGGTATAAAAGAAAATCAAATGGGTTTTTGAAGCTAAATGAATATTCAGATATTAGTGTGGTTGGTGATGAACCTTTTATAATACAAAAAACTTTCCCTGATAGTAATGTTTATGTTTGTGAGGATAGAGTTACTGGAATAAAAAATATTTTAAAAAATGATGAACTAGATTTTATAATTCTCGATGATGCATTTCAACATAGAAAACTTAAAACAACTCTTAATATAATGTTATCAAGTTTCTCAAAACCTTTTTATAATGATTATATTTTTCCTGTTGGTGATTTAAGAGAATCTAGATTGTCATATAAAAGAGCTAATATTATTATTATAACTAAATGTCCAGCTAACTTGAATCAAAATGAAATGAATGATATTAAGTTAAAAATAAATCCATTAGAAGATCAAAAAATATTCTTTACTACTATCTTATATAAAGACATATTATTTGGGAATAAATCATTAAACATTAATTCAATAATTAATAAAGAAATACTTCTTGTAACAGGTATTGCA
Source organism: Flavobacteriaceae bacterium (assembly GCA_002702385.1). Lineage (GTDB taxonomy): Bacteria > Bacteroidota > Bacteroidia > Flavobacteriales > Flavobacteriaceae > Eutrophosalina. The sequence continues at coordinate 23,868 of NZZF01000050.1, forward strand.
GAAACTGATAGTATTATTAGATATTTAAATAGTAGAAGCATCAAATTCAAGCATCTAGAATATTCAGATCATCATCACTACTCTAATAATGATATAAATAATATCTTAAAACTTTCTAGAAACTCTTTAGTACTAACTACTAAAAAAGATTATTATAAATTAAAAGATAATATTAACAACTTACTTTATTTAGATATTGAAACAAGATTTTTGAAAAATGAAGATCAATTTTTGAAGGAGGTATATAAAATTTTAAATTAATGTATATGTTTTTGAGCCTTATAAGACGACCTAACTAAAGGCCCACTTTCAACATGAATAAATCCTAGATCAAGAGCAATTGTTTCGTATTTTTTAAATATTTCTGGATTTATAAAATTTTTAACTTGTAAATGCTTTTTAGATGGTTGTAGATATTGACCAATTGTTAATACATCAACATTAGCATTTCTTAGATCGTGAATGGTTTTTATGACCTCATCTTCTCTTTCACCAAAACCAAGCATTAGACCTGATTTTGTTCTATTAACTCCATTGGCTTTCAAATATTTAAG
>NZZF01000051.1 GCA_002702385.1 Flavobacteriaceae bacterium
ACCACATAAATCATGAATGCGGATTAGCGCTAATAAGGCTGCTCAAACCTCTTGAGTTTTATAAAAAAAAGTACGGCACAAACAGTTACGGCCTCAACAAACTCTATTTAATGTTGGAAAAACAACATAACAGAGGCCAAGACGGGGCAGGATTTGCTAGTGTGAAGCTTGATACTAAGCCAGGTGAAAGATTTATGCATAGAGAAAGATCTGCAAATCAAAACCCAATTCAAGAAATTTTTCAAATTTCTAATGAAAGAATTGCTACTGAGCTAAAAAACAATCCTGCTTTAAAAGATAATATTGATCAACAAAAAAAAGAAATTCCTCATATTTCTGAAGTTTTTTTAGGTCATGTTAGGTATGGAACTTTTGGAAAAAACAGCAAAGAGGCTGTTCACCCTTTTTTAAGACAAAACAACTGGATGCATAGAAACTTAATTGTTGCTGGTAATTTTAACATGACTAACAATAAGGAGCTCTTTGACAACCTTGTATTGTTAGGCCAGCACCCTAAAGAGATGTCAGATACGGTTACTGTAATGGAAAAAATAGGACACTTTCTTGACAATGAGGTTTCTAAAATTTATAAAAACTTAAAAAAACAAAAAGTTTCAAAAATTGATGCCTCACCTTTAATTGAAGACGCTTTAGATATGCCTAGAATTTTAAAAAAAGCTTCACAAGATTGGGATGGTGGATATGCTATCGGAGGAATGCTTGGCCACGGAGACGCTTTTGTAATTCGTGACCCAGCAGGTATTAGGCCAGCTTTTTATTATGTTGATGATGAGGTAGTCGTTATTGCTTCTGAAAGGCCAGTTATTCAAACAGTTTTTAACACCTCATTTAATCAAATTAAAGAAGTTAGTCCTGGGGATTGTCTAGTGGTAAAAAAAAGCGGCGATATTCAAATTAAAAATGTAATTAAGCCTGTTGAGAAAAAAGCTTGTTCATTTGAAAGAATATATTTTTCAAGAGGAAGCGATCAAGAAATATATAATGAAAGAAAAAAATTAGGAAGCCTACTGTTTCCTCAAATTTTAAAAGCTTCTGGAAATGATTTAAAGAACACAGTTTTTTCATATATACCAAATACTGCTGAAGTGTCTTTTTATGGAATGGTACAAAAAGTACAGGATTTCATGAATAAAGATGTTGAGGAAAAAATATTAAAACAAGGCGATAAAATTTCTAAAAACAAACTTAGAGAGCTTTTATCACAAAGACCTAGAATAGAAAAAGTTGCGATTAAAGATGCAAAGCTGAGAACTTTTATTACTGACGACTTAAGTAGAGACGAGTTAGTAAAACACGTTTATGATGTTACATATGGATCGATTAAAAAGACAGACAATCTGGTAATTATCGATGATAGCATTGTAAGAGGGACTACGCTACAAAAGAGCATCATTAAAATGCTAGATAGACTTTCTCCAAAGAAAATAATCATTGTATCAAGCGCTCCACAAATTAGATATCCTGATTGTTATGGCATAGATATGGCAAAAATGACAGATTTAATTGCTTTTAGAGCAGCAATTCAATTAATTAAGTCTGAAAAAAATGAAAAGAAAATCTCGGATGTTTATAAAAAATGTATCGAGGAAAATAAAAAAGATGTAAAGAAGATCAAAAATGTTGTTAAGGAAATATATCGCCCTTACTCAGACCAACAGATTAGTAACAAAATTTCATCAATGTTGAAAGAAAAAGACATTAATGCTGATGTTGAAGTTGTTTTTCAGTCAATAGAAAATTTACATAAAGCTTGTCCAGACAACCTAGGAGATTGGTATTTCTCTGGAGACTATCCTACACCTGGAGGCAATAAAGTTGTAAATCAGGCCTTCATAAATTTTTATGAAGGATCCAGCAAAAGAGCGTATTAACCCCTTGCTCTAATAAAATTTTCTTCAACTTTTGACCAATCAACAACATTAAAAAAAGCATTGACATAGTCTGGTCTTTTGTTTTGGTAATTCAAATAATAAGCATGTTCCCAGACATCAATACCTAAGATTGGATGGCCGTCACATCCCACGCCTTCCATTAGAGGATTGTCTTGATTTGCAGTAGAGCAAACCTCTAAAGACCCATCTTTTTTAGCACATAACCATGCCCATCCAGACCCAAATCTTGTTCCAGCAGCAGCAGAAAATTTAGATTTAAAATCTTCAAATGAACCGAACGAGCTTAAAATAGCATCGTGCAGTTCTCCTGAGGGAGATCCACCACCGTTTGGACTCATGACTTCCCAAAACAAACAATGATTGTAGTATCCACCACCATTATTTCTAACAGCATTATTAGACATGTCTAATTCACTTAGCAGACTTTCAATGTCTTTGCCTTCTAAATCAGTACCCTCAATAGCAGCATTAAGCTTACTTGTATATCCAGCATGGTGTTTCCCATGATGAATTTGCATAGTTCTAGTATCTATATGTGGCTCTAACGCATCAAAGCCATAATTTAAGTCAGGTAATTGGAAACTCATAGTATTTATTATAATTTAATACATAAAATTACGGAATTCCTTTTTATTTAAAACAACCCTATTGAGTTCAAATTTCAAAATCATTAATGCAAGCGCTGGATCAGGGAAAACTTTTTCCCTTGTTCAAAACATAATAAGAGAACTTTTCAATAGAGGAGAAGACTCTTACAAAAAAATACTGGCGCTAACATTTACAAATAATGCTGCTAATGAGATGAAAAAAAGAATTTTAGATGAGCTTATGCTAATTTCTGATGACAGTGGCTCCTCAAAAATTTTTTCATTGTTAAAAAAGGAACTTAATATAAGTCCATCATCAGCAGCATCAAAAGCAAAAAGAATTGCAGACAAAATTTTACACAATTTTTCTTTTTTTCAAGTAAGCACTATAGATAAGTTTAATCACAAAATTATTCGTGCTTTTTCACAAGACCTGTCTTTATCCAGCGACTTCGATTTAATAATTGACCAAGATGAATTTAAAGAACAATTGATCAACGAGTTTTTAGATCAGATTGATGAAACTACTTTTTTATCACAGGTTTTAACGGATTTTTCATTAGAAAAAATAGAAGACAATAGCTCATGGGATATTAATTATGATTTATTAGAGTTAATTAAAATTATGCTTAGTGAATCAAATGTTGAAATTACATCAGAGGCTGAAAAACTAGAATCAAAAAGTTTTTTAAAATTCAAAAAGTACATAATTAATAAATTAATTGATTTACGGAAAAGCTCAGTTGATAAAGCAAAACAATTATATGATTTGTGTAATAGTACATTTAAAGATTTAAAGCCTTTTCCATATGATGCTCTGCCAAAATTTCTAAACAACATAATTAATAATGTAGTCGATAAAAAAAATGTTGAGGCAATATTAAAGAGAGTAGAAAACAACACGTTATTAAAAAAGGAGTTTGTAGATCAAAATATAGAATTTTTAGAAGAATCTAAATCAATTGTTCTCGAGCTAATTTCTAATCTTAATAAGCTTTTTGTTTATGACAGTATAAGAAAAAATAATACTCAAAATCATATTATTCAAGAGATAAAGGCTTTTTCAATAAAATTTCAAAGAGAAAATAACATCCTTTTAATATCAGAATTTAACAACCTTATATCAGAAAACATTGCTGATCAACCAGCACCATATATTTATGAAAAATTAGGCACTAGATTTAAAAATTATTTTATTGATGAGTTTCAAGACACATCAAGTCTTCAATGGAAAAACATAATTCCTTTAACTTCTCATGCTATTGAAGGTATGGAAGAGAACGACTCTAGCGGGAGTCTTTTCCTTGTTGGAGATCCAAAGCAATCACTATATCGTTGGAGAGGTGCAGACCCAGAAATTTTTAAAAGGATTATAAATAAAAAAACACCTTTTTATGTTCAGCCGAGCATTGAAATTTTAAAAGAAAACTTTAGAAGTTCTGAAGAAATAGTAAAATTCAATAACAGTTTTTTTTCATTCGTCAAAGAAAACATTCAACTTAAAGAGACTCAAGAAACATTTTCTTCTTTCTTGCAAAACCAAATAAAGATGTCACCTGGACTAGTCTCAATTTCATTTTTAGAATTTAGCCCTAAAGACAACCATTATGAAAACTCAACATGCGAAAACGTATTAGAAATTATCTTAAAGAAAAAGAAAGAAAAAGTTAACCTTAATGATATCGCAATTTTATTAAGATCTAATGATGAATGCACACTAGTATCAACTTTTTTATTAGAAAATAATATCAATGTAACCTCAGAGGAAATGCTTTCAATTGAAAGCTCTGAAGAAGTTGTTTTTTTAATAAACCTTCTAAAACTTAAAAAGGACTGTAATAGTAAAAAGCTGAAATTAGAGGCACTTAAATTTTTGTCTTCTTTTGAAAATCAAATCTCAAACCACGATTATATTGAAATTAATTTAGAACAACATATTAACCTAATTTTCCAAAATCATTTAAAACTCTCTTTTTCTAAATTCCAAAAATTGGATTTATACGATAGTGTCGAATATGTCGTTAATAATACTAAGCTTTTTGAAAGCAAGCTTGTTTATGTTCAGGCTCTTTTAGATTTGATTTTAGACTTCAATAATTCAAGCAAAAAGTTTAAAGAAACATTTTTTGATTATTGGGACAGGAAAAAGAATAAAACCAAAATAAGTCCACCAAGGGATTTAAATGCCGTTAAAGTTTTAACAATACATAAATCAAAAGGACTTCAGTTTCCAGTAGTGATATTGCCTTTTTTTGACTCTAAACTGAGTAAAACTGGTTTCAAAACTTGGATTGATATTGATGAAAAGGATTTTTCTAAAAAAGCATTAATACAGTTTAGCAAAAGCATGACGTATTTTAATAATGAAGCTAATTCAAAACACGACGAGCTATTGAGTAATATGGTTACTGACAGTCTAAACCTTATGTATGTTTCTTTGACTAGAGCTCAAAATGAAAATCATATAATATCTAAAATTTCAAAAGAGGAAGATTGTAGCTCTTTTTCAGGACTAGTTTATAATTATGTAAGATTAAATCACAACTTAGGACCTAAAAACAACACTTTATTTTTAGGAACGGAAAACAAGACAAAAACCAATAAGTATGTTAAAAAATCAATATTTAATCTTGAGGGACTAAAAAGAAATGAAAATCTAGATATTGATAATTTTGTTTACACAGATAAATCANAGAAGTCATTCAAGGGTGAAGTTTTTCATATGATTATGGAAGGAATAGTATACGATTTTCAATATGAAAAAGTACTAGATGACTTTTTCTCCTCTGGAAGACTCAANAAAAATGAATTTAATTCAATTAATAAATTGGTAAAAGAGATAATTGGAAGCCCTGAAATTAAACAGTTCTTTAATAGTCAAAACAAGGTTTTTAATGAAAGAGAAATATATTTAGCTAACAAAGAGGTTATAAGACCTGATAAAATTCTTTTTCATAATAAAAATGAGATTTCAATTCTTGANTATAAAACAGGANTAAAAAAACAACAAGANTTAAAACAGGTAAAAAACTACATTTCAGNCATGAAAAAAGGAGGATATAAGCTGAAGGAAGCTTTCTTNGTTTATACAAGAGACAAGCTTGAAATTGTNCAGTTAGCTTAGACTTAAGCACNAATTATACACNTCCCTCCTCATATTAATTAATACAAAAAAGCATCTATTTTAACTAAAATCATTATGTTTGTGGTTAGATCAAATAGTAAATAACACTAAAATGAAAAACTTTGTAAAAATATTTCTTGTATTTGCTCTTGTAGTTTTTACAACAAACTCATGGTCGCAAGACAAGAACAATCCTTGGCAATTTAGCTTTGGTACAAGTGCATTAAACTTNAATGGTACTAATGTTTCTGGTCCAAATGGTAAATTTTCAAATGAGCTTTTTGATGAGTATTTTAATTTCGAAGAACACTGGAATACACAAGAGACTATCTTGAGTACATTAAGTCTTTCTAGATATGCTGGTAACGGTTTCTCGATTGGATTAAGAGCCTCAATTAATAAGTTTAACAAACTTTCTGATAATTACGGAGAGTATCCTCAAAACAGATTGCCAAATGCAAAATCTATGATTTCTGCAGACTTAATGGTTATTAAAGATTTTAGCGAGTGGTCGTTTTATAAATTTGAGCCATTTGTAGAATTAGGTGCTGGCCAATCTTTTGTAGGAAAAGAAAAAGATTATTTCATTAATGCTGGTGTAGGTGTTCATTATCCAATAAGCGAAAAAGTAGCTATTAAATTTAATACTACTTACAGAAAAAACTTTAAAAATGAAGGGTTAGTACATTATTCGCCTAACCTTTTACCACACTTTCAGCATAATCTAGGAATTTCTATTAATTTCGGAGGAAAAGATTCTGATAAAGATGGTATTTACGACCAACATGATGATTGTCCTCAAGTTCCAGGNTTNCCNTTATTNAANGGNTGTCCTGATTCTGATGGAGATGGTATAGAAGACTCTAAAGACGCTTGTCCNGANACTCCTGGATTNTTAGAATTTAATGGATGTGCTGACTCTGANGGAGATGGCGTTGCAGANCCAATGGATAAATGTCCTGCAGTTGCTGGATTATCGAANTTTGATGGTTGTCCTGATTCTGATGGAGANGGTATAGAAGACGCTAAAGANGCTTGTCCAAATGAAGCTGGACCAAGAAGATTCAANGGTTGTCCGGANTCNGACGGNGANGGTGTTGCTGANCCACAAGATAANTGTCCAAATGANGCNGGACCTGCTGATAANGANGGNTGTCCAGAACCNACTGAAGAAATAATGGCTGAANTGAATGCTGTTGGAGCGGGAGTTCCTTTTGAGCTTAACAAATCNGACATTACTCCTAACGTTGCTNGTATTTTAGACTTAATTTCTCCAATTATTAAGAAATATGCTAATTCTAATTTCTTAATTGAAGGTCACACTGATACATCTGGTCCTAAAGCATTTAATCAAGTATTATCTGAAAGAAGAGCAGAATCAGTAAAATCATACCTGGTTTCAAGCGGAATAGCAGAAACTAGACTTTCTACTGTTGGATATGGTGAAGAAAGACCAGCTCAGTCTAACAATACAAGAAAAGGTAGAATTGCTAATAGAAGAGTTGAATTCAAAGTAGTTGAGTAAACACTTTATTGGTAAATAGATAANTAAAAGCGCCTATAATTAGGCGCTTTTTTTATTTTTAAAGAAATGAAAACATTCTTCGAATCTGTTGTTAAAGATGTTTTGTCTCAGTTAACTCTTGACACAACTTTTTTTATTATCCCTAATCGAAGATCCAAAACTTTTTTAAAGAAAGAAATAATTAAATCAATTANAGGAACTGCTTTATCTCCAAATATTATTAGTATCGATGATTTTATAGAGCTTATTTCAGAAAAAAAAGAATCTCCTAAAACCACTCAATTATTTAANCTTTACGAAGCTTATATGAGCGTCTCTAAAAAAAAGGATTTTGACTCTTATAGCTCATTTAGAAATTGGTCAAATATGTTATTGAATGATATTAATGATGTAGATATGTCNTTAGCCTCTAGCGATGAAGTTTTTAAGTATTTGTATGAAATACAAAAGCTTCAAACTTTTTCAGACGAAGAAGCTAAAAGNAAGCTTGAGTTTTGGAAAATGATNCCTGAAATNGTTAATGAATTCAAAAAAATTCTTTTAGAAAAAGGAAATCAGACGAAAGGTCTTTGTCATCTTATTGCTAGAGAGAATATTGATATGTTTTCTAATTTATATTCAGATCACTCTTTCATTTTTCTAGGGCTAAANTCACTCTCAAAGTCCGAAGAGCTAATTATTAATCATTTGCTTGAAAACAATAATTCAAAAATTTATTGGGATTGTGAATCAGACTATATTAAAAACAGAAATCATCAATCTGGACNTTTTTTTAGGAAATATATTAGTCAATGGCCATATTATTCCTCTCAGCCTTTCAAATGGGAATCAGATAATTTGAATCAGGAAAAGAAAATTGATATATACGAGACTTCTAAAAAAGTNTCGCAAGTAAAAACTATTTCTAATATTCTTAGTCAGATAAATAAAAAAGATGAAGACAAAAGAACTGCAATTGTTTTACCGCAAAATGAAATGCTGAGACCTCTTTTAAANTCGATTCCCAAGAACATTTCAGACATTAATGTTTCAATGTCAATACCATTAATTGACCTTGAATTGCCTGAACTAACATTATCTTTTTTAAATCTATATGTAAACTCAAAATCAAACAGATTTTATCACAAAGACATAATAAATGTTTTATCTAACAATCTTTTTCTTCTGATTTTTAAGGATCAAACAGAAGCAATAAGCAATCTTAAATCAGCTGTTTTTGAAAGAAACATGATTTATGTTCCTAAAAAAGAGCTAAAGAACTCTTTTAGTTCAAATAAAGTAGCTCAAAAGTTATTTGATTTGAATGAAAAGACAATACTCAATTCATTAGAGGAAATGGTTGAATTATATATCAAAACAGATAATGATAAGTTGTCTTTAGAGCAGGCGAATAAGACTAAACAAATAATTTTAATAATCAAAAACTTTAATGAAAAACACAAGTTTAATTTAACGTTTGAATCATTAAGAGATTTTTATTTTGATGTTTTAAAAAACCAAAGCTTAAGTCTCGTTGGAGATCTCAACTGTAAAGTTCAAATCATGGGCTTGCTTGAGTCAAGAGGAATCGACTTTGATAATGTAATTATATGTTCAGCAAATGAGGGAATTTTACCAAAAAACAGCTACCTCTCTACATTTTTACCTTATGATTTAAGAAAAAAATTTGAACTACCTACACTTGACGAATCAGACGCTAGAGTTAGCTATGATTTTTACAGACTATTACATAGGGCTAATAATGTTTCACTCACATATAATTCAAGTCCGGAGGGAATTGATTCAGGTGAGAAAAGCAGATTTATTTATCAGTTAGAATTATTGGGTAATAAAAAATACAATATTCAAAAATTTGTTTCCTCGTACCCGCTCACCCCTTCATTAGCAGACCCTGAAGAGTATGAAAAAACAGAAAAACTTATTTCAAGATTAGATGAAATTTCAGAAAAAGGATTCTCCCCATCAGCTTTAAAAGATTTTCTTGAAGACCAAATTAGATTTTATGACAGATATGTATTAAGTGTAAATGAATTAGATTCTGTAGTGGAAAGAGCAGAACACAGAGGTATTGGAATAGTTTTTCACAATACAATGGAGGAAATGTACAAGCCATTTGTAGGCAAAAAACTAGAAATAAAAAGTTTAAAAAAATCATTAAAGAGTGTTGAAGAAATTTTGAATCTAAAATTTATTGAGGAGTACGGCACCAGTTACAGGTATGGAAAAAACATAATTGCATTTAAAGCTTTAGAAAAAAATATTTCAAAACTTATTCAAATAGATATTGATAAGCTCAGTAAAGGAATTGAGATTGAAATTTTGGTAATTGAAGAGCTTTTGAAAATTGAATTAAAAACAAAAACTGGTAAAAAGTTTTATTTGAAAGGCAAAATGGACAGAATTCAAAAAGAAAATGGTGTGGTTTCTGTCTTAGATTATAAAACTGGAAATGTAGATGAAAGTAAGCTTTCGTATTATAGTAACGAGGATATAATTGATAAACCAAAAACAAATGCACTGCAATTAATTTGTTATGCCTTAATGTATTGTACTGAAAAAAATCACAGCGGTCCAATTAAAGCTGGAATAGTTTCATTTAAACATATAAATAGCGGTATTTTATGGCTGAAAGAAAAAATTTCTAGAACAGAATCAAGAAATTTATTTGTTAAAAAAGATCTAAAAATGTTTGAAGAGCTTATTGGAACTATTGTAGAAAAAATCTACAACACCAATAATCCTTTTAAAAATGAATAATTCAACGAATAATATTAAATTTGCCAAGATTTACTTTTTCAAAAGAAATCAGGTCCTATAGCTCAGTTGGTTAGAGTAGATGACTCATAATCATTTGGTCCCTGGTTCGAGCCCAGGTGGGACCACCCTTAAACCCT
>NZZF01000052.1 GCA_002702385.1 Flavobacteriaceae bacterium
CATCAATTTTATTTTTTATAGCACTTTCGTCCTGATCAAATGCTATTAGTCTGCCATCATCATTTATTCTTTGTAAAATTTCTTTTGAATGGCCCCCGCCTCCAAACGTTAAATCAACATAAACTCCGCTACCTTTTATTTCAAGACTATCAATCGCCTCCTTTAACATAACAGGTTTATGAAACATTATTATCATCATTACCCATTACTTCTTCTGTTAATTTTGCAAAGTCAACACTCGAATCATTAATCGCATTTTCATACATTTCCTTATCCCATATTTCAATGATATTTAAGGCTGTTGACATTACAATATTTTTTTTAAGCTGTGAAAAACTGATTAAATCTTTTGGAATTAATATTCTCCCAGCATTATCTAATTCAATATGCTTAAGTCCAGCAGTATATCTTCTAATAAAATCATTATTTTTCTTTGTAAAACGATTTAGCTTATTCACTCCTAACATAGTTTCATCCCATTCATCAATTGGAAAGAGTTCTAAACATTTTTGAAATACAGATCTTTTAAGAATAAAACCTTTTGAAAGATCTTTTTCTAATTGTTTTTTAAAGGATGATGGAAACATAATTCTTCCCTTATCATCAATCTTGCATTCGTAGGTTCCTATAAGATTATACATATTAGATTAGCGTTACTATCAAATATATTTAAATTTTACCACTTTTTACCACTTTTTACCACATTGTTAATAATTTTTAAACTAAAGACTTAATACATTGATTATCATGATTTTAAACGCATTTAATGTCTAGATTTCTATATTTATTTTATGTCTTTGTTTCAAAATGAAATACATATCTTTGTCTGCAACTACTAAAACAAAATAGATTTTGGAAAGTTTTATTTCAGAAAATGGCTTCAGCTACAGGTCTGTTGGTGAAGGAAGACCAATACTAATTTTACATGGTCTAATGGGTGGCTTAAGTAACTTTGAAGATGTATTTAATTTCTTCCCAAAAAAAAACTACAATGTTATTGCTCCTGAGTTACCAGTGTATACTTCTAAACTACTAGATACAAATGTTAAGTTTTTTGCAAAATTTGTAAACGAATTTGTAAAATTTAAAAAACTTAAAGATTTTGTAATTGTTGGTAATTCTTTGGGAGGTCATGTAGGATTGATTTATGCAAAACTTTTTCCAACCTTATTGAAGGGGTTAGTTCTAACTGGAAGTTCTGGGCTTTACGAAAACTCGATGGGTGATAGTTACCCTAAAAGAGAAGATTATAACTTTATAAGAAAAAAAACTGAAGGTGTTTTTTATGACCCTAAAGTTGCAACAAAAGAAATTGTAGATGAAATTTTTGAAACAGTCAATGATAGAAAGAAATTGATTAAAATTTTAGCAATGGCAAAAAGTGCTATAAGACATAATATGGCAAAAGATTTACCAAAAATCGATGTTGAAACTGCAATAATATGGGGAAAACAAGACATTGTAACACCACCAGATGTTGCAATCGATTTCAATAAACTTCTACCTAATTCGGATCTTTTTTGGATAGACAAGTGTGGTCATGCACCAATGATGGAGCATCCAAATGAGTTTAATGATATTTTAGATAGTTGGCTTTCAAAGAAAAATTTATAGTTGTGTTCAATTTTTCCAACGTTTCATTTAAAAAAAGTAGCTCTAATGAAAATGAATGTCCAAAGGATAATTTTCAAGAGTTTGCTATTATTGGTAGATCAAATGTTGGAAAATCTAGTCTTATAAATTCTATTCTAAATAAAAAAAACATAGCTAAAACATCAAAGACACCTGGAAAAACACAATTAATTAATCACTATTTAGTAGAGAATAATTTTTATATAGTTGATCTTCCTGGATATGGATATGCAAAACTTTCAAAAAAAGAATCTGAAAAAATTCTAAATATTTCATTTGATTATATTTTAAATAGAGAAAATCTTTTACAAATCTTTTTATTAATAGATATAAGACACAAACCACTAGAAATAGATATTGATTTTATTGAGTTTCTTATTTCCGAAAAAAAAATTTTTAATATAATTTTTACAAAAGCTGATAAATTAAAAAAAATTAATTTGGATAAACATTGTGAAGACTATTTCAAACTGCTAAATAAACCAGCTATTAATAGCACATATTTTATTTGTTCTTCTACTAAAAATATTGGAATTTCTGAAATCAGAAAATATATACAAAAAAGTATAGTTTAATTTTTTTTTAATTCAAGCTTTTCCGAAAAATAATCACAAAACTGTTTGAAAGTATCAGTCATTTTTTCATTATTAGTTGCTTTAAAAAAAGATTGAGACAAACTAACAAGTGTCTGATGAATAAAAACGTTCATTTCATCAACAGGCATGTCCTTTGTCCATAAATCAATTTTCATTGTTTCTTTATTTATGTGATCCCATGAAGAAAATAAAAAAGCTTTTGTTTGCTGGTCAGATACACCTCCGTCTTTAGCTGACCAGCTCATCTTTTCAGGTATTTTATTTTCATCTAATTCAACATTTATTACTATGTCTGTTTTTTTTGAAATCATAATCCGGGTTTATAATTAGAATTTAAATATAATTCATACTCATTCATATTTAAAATTTCTTCAATAGTTTTATTGTTAGATTTTAAATATGATTTTACAATTTTATAACCAATCCATCTACCAATCATCGGTGCTGACTCATAGTCTATTGAAATACCAAACTTTGAATATGGTCCAAAATTTATAAATCTTTCTTCTAAAGTATTAGATGTATTAAATAAAATTTCATTTTCAATAAAAAATTTCCAAACTTCTTTTTCATTATTTTTTGCCCAAACAATTTCTCTTTCATTGTAATTAAGAGCTTTTATTTCATCAAAATCAAGATTGGCAATCATTAAATTATAAATTTTTCCATAATGAATAATCTTGCTAATAAATTGGCGATTTTTTGGATATATTACATGATTTGAGATTAATTTTTCAGCTAAATCTCTCATCAAAAATTCCTCACTCATTCTTTGCGAAATATAAGATGGAATATTTTTGTATAAACTTTGGTCACCTAAGTAGCAATCCAAAGACAATAAAACCAATGAATCGGTAGAAATAATTTTAAATTGATAATCTATTCCATTATTAAGAGTGATTATTTTAGGAGAATTAAATCCTGAAAATTCATTACTTAAATTCGAATATAATTCTGAAACTTCTCTATTTAATTTTTTATCATCATACTTTTTAATCGTTTGATTGAAAATAAATTTTCGTAAAGAATCGTTTTTAATATTAATCCATTCTTCTTTATTAAAATTTGCAGGAAATAAAAAAGGGTAATCATTAATTAATTTGTCTAATGAATCTGAATCAGCACTAAAAAATTTCTCTTCAAATCTATCAATACTAACTAAATCATGAACTTTATTGATTTTATTATTACAACCTAATGTAAATATTAAAATAAAGAAGAAAATGATTTTATAATGATGCTTAAATAAATTAATTTGGCAAAAAATTTGATAATTATAATATTTATAATTCATGAATTATTCAAAGGTAATCAAACACATTGTTAATTGGCTAAATTCTTATACCAATGATTCACAAACAAAAGGATATGTAGTTGGGATTTCTGGTGGCATTGATTCAGCTGTGACCTCAACACTTGCTGCTTCCACTGGTCATCCAACTCTTTGTTTGGAAATGCCTATTCACCAATCCCATCAAGAACTTGAAAGATCAGGAGACCATATTGAATGGTTAAAAAACAATTTTTCTAATGTAAGCTCAGAAGTTATTGATCTAACAGAATCATTTGATAAATTTTCAGAAAAAATTAAAAAGATTGAATCAAAAAACAATCTTCTGGCTTTAGCTAATTCTCGATCAAGACTTAGAATGACTACTTTATATTATTATGCTGCAATCAACAATTACTTAGTTGTTGGAACTGGTAATAAAGTTGAAGATTTTGGAGTTGGGTTTTACACAAAATATGGTGATGGTGGAGTTGACCTTTCACCTATAGCTGATCTTATGAAAACAGATGTTAGACTAATAGCTAAAGAACTTGGTGTTGTTGACAAAATTATAAAAGCTCCACCAACCGATGGACTATGGGATGATTCACGTACTGATGAAGATCAACTGGGCGCTTCTTATGAAGAACTTGAAAAAGCTATGAAGCAAGTAAAAGACAAAGTTAAAATTGAAACATTAAACTCAAGAGAAATTGAAGTCTTCAAAATTTTAAATCAGTTTAAATCTGTAAATAAGCATAAAATGGAACCCATACCAGTTTGTATAATTCCGGAAAAGTTCAAAACTAAATAACCCTATTTAGCTTTTTTGACAATAAAGATTTTAATTGATAATAATTAACAATTTCGTCCAATAAATCCTGATCTAAATTATCTGTATTACTTTTTTGACTACTTAATTCATTAACTTTTTTATTTATTAGTAAAGTTCTTAGAGTTAGTATAGTTTCAGTAACTAATTGTGATATTGATTTTGATTTTTGTTTTACGTATATATTTTTGGTTTCCCAATTATGTAATTGATATATATCTTCATTAATAAGAATTGTTGTAACTAAATTTGAAAGCTTCTCATCCAAGGAATTTAGAAAGGTTTTTGGATCAAAATTTTCACTTTTTTGGAATTCATTAATTAACATTTTGTATAAAATTTTAAAGCTCTCATTTGCAAACTCAACCTCATCTGATTGAAGATCTAAAAATATTTTTTCGAAAACTAAAGATTCAACTTTAACAGGCTTATATGTAAAATCACCTCTTTCATTTTTTATTAACTTAATTTCATCAAAAATGACTTTTTTTTCACCATATAAAATCAAAATTTCAATTATTTTTTTTTCTAATTCGAAAATTTGATCAACTTTTTTATGCTCAATAATTGTTTTCTCTTGTGAAGAAGTCTTTTTTGGTGTTTGTTTTATTGTAACAACTATTTGAGCTAAAACATTAAATAAAGTGTTTTCAGAAATATTCATGATTTCTGAACAATGTTTGATATAAATCTCTTGTTTAATTCTATCAGGTATTTTTGAAATACTTAACACTATTTCATTTATTATTTTAGCCTTTTCAGAAGGTGATTTTTTTAAAGAATCGTTTAAAAGTTTTGCTTTAAATTCAATAAAATCGATAGAATTATTGTCTAAAAAATTTACAATTTCATTAGTATTCTTATTACTAGCAAAACTATCAGGATCTTCATTATTGGGGAACAAGACGACACTAACGTTCATGTTTTGCTCCAATATTATATCTATACTACGAACAGTAGCGCTAACTCCAGCTTTATCTGAATCATAAAGCATTGTTATATTTTTAGTTAATCTTCTAATTAGATTAATTTGGTCTATAGATAAAGCTGTACCAGATGAAGAAACAACATTTTTAATTCCTTTTTGATGAAATCTCATTACATCAGTATATCCTTCAACCACATAACAATTATCTTTCTTAACAATCTCACTTTTAGAATTATAAAGACCATAAAGAATTTTACTTTTATTATATATTATAGATTCAGGACTGTTAATGTATTTTGCTGATTTAATATTTGTCTTTAAAGTCCTAGCACCAAATCCAGCTGTTCTCCCAGAAATAGTTTTAATTGGAAAAATAATTCGAGCTCTATAAATGTCATTATTAGTTTTTGAAGAAACTAGCCCTAAAGAAATTAGATCATCAATATTATAATTTTTATCTAATAAAAAGTTTTTTAAATCATTGTAAGAATCGGTAAGACAACCTAACTCAAATTTTTCAATTATTTCACTATCAAAATTTCTTTCAAGCAAGTAAGATTTGGCAATATTTTTTCCAAAATCTGTTTCATGAAATCTTTCTTTAAAATAATTTTTTGCTATATCAGTAATTATAAATAATTTTTCTTTTTCATTTATTTTTTCTTTTTGCTTATCACTTAATTGAGTTTCTTCAATTTCAATATTATATTTTTTTGCTAAATATTTAATTGCTTCAGGATATGACAATTGTTCATGCTCCATAAGAAAAGCAATGACATTTCCTCCCTTGCCACTACTAAAATCTTTCCATATTTGTTTAGCAGGAGAAACCATAAAACTTGGTGTCTTTTCATCAGTAAAAGGACTTAATCCTTTATAGTTTGAACCTGATTTCTTGAGCTGAATAAAATCACCAATAACTTCTTCTACTATTGCAGTTTCAAAAACTTTATCTATGGTAATTTTTGATATCATTATATAAATTTAATAATCTCTTTCAATAACATAATCAATCATTTCTTTTAAAGCATCACTGTATTTGGATTTTGGAAATTTTTCTAAAATTTTAATAGCACTTCTGTGATAGTAATTCATTTTTTCAATAGCATATTCTAAACCACCTGTTTCCTTAACGTAGTTAATTATTTCTTTAACTACTCTTTTATCCTTACTATGTTTTTTAATTGAATTAATTAACCATCTTTTTTTTGATCTATCAGAAATATTAATAGAATAAATTAAAGGGAGTGTTAATTTTTTTTCCTTAATGTCAATACCTCTTGGCTTACCTATCTTCTTTCTTCCATAGTCAAATAAATCATCTTTAATTTGAAATGCAATTCCAATTGAATTACCTAAATCTCCAATTAACTTTTGTTCTTTTTTTGAGCTTCCTACACCACAAGCTGCAATTTTACAACATGAACTAATTAAAGATGCTGTCTTCTTAGTAATTATTTCAAAATAAACGTCCTCTTTAATATCTAAATTTTTTGCCTTTTCAATTTGTAAAAGTTCTCCTTCGCTCATATTTCTTACAGACTCAGAAATAATTTCAAGCAAATCGTAATCTTTATTTTCAATACATAAAAGCATACCCTTTGAAAGTAGAAAATCACCTACTAAAACAGCAATTTTATTTTTCCAAATAGCATTAATTGAAAAAAAACCTCTCCTCCTATTACTATCATCAACTACATCATCATGGATTAATGTAGCTGTGTGTATTAATTCAATTACAGAAGCTCCTCTGTAAACCTTTTCATTTACTTTTCCTCGTGATAAAAGCTTAGAGCATAAAAAGATTAGCATTGGTCGCATTTGCTTACCTTTTCTTTTAATTATGTAGTGAGTAATTCTATTTAATAGGGGAACTTTAGTTAGCATTAAATTAGAAAACTTTTCTTCAAAAGCTTCCATTTCTTTTGATATTGGCTCTCTTATTTTAAATACCTTTTTCACTGTAAGTTAATTTAATGTTTATTTGCCAATTGACCACAGGCTGCTTGGATATCTTTTCCTCTAGATCTTCTAATTGAAACAGATACTTTATTATCTTTCAGACTATTTAAATAATTATTAACCCACAATTCATCTGCTTTTGAAAATCTAAGATCATCAATGCTATTATATTCAATTAAATTAACTTTTGATGGAACTCTTTTACAAATTTTAACAAGAGCATTTATATGTTCAAAATCATCATTTATTCCTTTCCATATTAAATACTCAAAAGTTACTTTACGCTTAGTTTTATTAAACCAATACTCAAGACTTTTAATTAATTGATTAATTGGAAAGGATTTAGAAAAAGGCATAATTTCATTTCTAGTTGATTCAATTGCTGAATGAAGTGAAACGGCTAGATTAAACTTAACATTATCGTCAGCCATTTTAATTATCATTTTTGATATTCCTGATGTAGATAAAGTAATTTTTTTATTGGATATTTCAATTCCTTCTTTTCCGGTAATTAAACTTATAGAATTTATGACATTATTATAATTCAGTAAAGGCTCTCCCATTCCCATGAAAACAATATTCGATATAGGAAGAGAGTAATTTTCAATCGATTGTTGGTTTAAAAGCATTATTTGATCAAAAATTTCATATGATTCAAGATTTCTCATTCTTGAAATCTTAGAAGTAGCACAAAATTCACAATCTAAACTGCACCCAACTTGACTAGAAACACATGCTGTAACTCTATCACCTGATGGTATTAATACAGATTCCACCACCAATTTGTCATGCAATTTAATTGCAAACTTCATAGTTGAATCAACACTAATCTGTTTAGATGATATATGACTCAAATTTAATTTAAAGTTTTCCTTTAATAAATCAATAAGACTTTTTGGTAAATTAGTCATGTCATCAAAACTCTTAACTGAAGATTTATTAATCCAGTTAAAAATCTGACTCGATCTGTATAATGGAAAGTTATTATTTTCTACAAATTTATTTAGCTTTTCTATGCTAACTGATCTAATATCATCAACTTTAGCTGACATGTTAAAGAATTAACATAGCATCTCCGTATGAATAAAACCTATATTTTTCCTTAACTGCTAACTCATATGCTTCCATCATAAAATCATGACCTGCAAATGCTGAAACCATCATAAGTAATGTAGATTTTGGCATATGAAAGTTTGTAATTAATGAATTAGCAATATTAAATTGATAAGGTGGAAAAATAAATTTATGTGTCCAACCCATATATGGATTTAAAGTCCCTATTGATGAAACGGATGATTCTAAACCTCTCATAACAGTTGTTCCAACAGCACAAACTTTTTTCTTATTATTTTTTGTTTCATTTACAATGTCAACAGCCTTTTGGGTAATAAATAATTCTTCAGAATCCATTTTATGTTTCGACAGATCTTCAACTTCAACAGGACTAAAAGTGCCCAATCCAACATGTAGTGTTAATTCTGCAAGACTAATTCCTTTTATTTGCAATCTCTTTAAAAGATGTTTTGAAAAGTGAAGACCAGCAGTTGGAGCAGCAACAGCTCCCTCGTTTTTAGCATAAATGGTTTGGTATCTGTCTTTATCAAAATCTTCTTCTTCTCTTTTGATATATTTGGGTAGAGGGGTTTGACCAAGTTCTAGTAATTTTTCTCTAAATTCCTCATAAGTTCCATCATATAAGAATCTTAATGTTCGGCCTCTTGATGTAGTATTATCAATAACTTCAGCTACTAAACTATCATCATTGCCAAAATATAATTTATTTCCTATTCTTATTTTTCTAGCAGGATCTACAAGAACATCCCAGAGTCTTTGATCTCTACTTAACTCTCTCAATAGAAAAACTTCAATTCGAGCACCAGTTTTTTCTTTATTGCCCATTAATCTTGCTGGAAAGACCTTTGTATCATTCAAAACAAATGAATCTCCATCATCAAAATAATCTATGACATCTTTGAAGTGTTTATGCTCAATTTTTTTTGAATCTCTATGTAAAACCATAAGTCTTGATTCATCTCTTTGATCAGAAGGATATTCTGCCAACAACTCTTTTGGCAAATCATATGTAAAATTCGATAGTTTCATAAAATAAATTAAGCGGCAAATATACATTTACAGCATAGGGGTTGTCAAGTAAAATGAGAATTAATTTTTAAATTTTAAATTGAAATTTAATTGCAATAAATCATTCCAATAACTTGGAAATGATTTTGTCACAACATCTGGGTCATTAATTATTAGAGGGGTAATTAAGCCTAATGGGGCAAATGATAAAGCCATTCTATGGTCATCATAGGTGAATATTTCAATATTTTTATTAAGGTTAATCGGAGGAATAATTTCAATACTTGTATCATCAAAAATAATTTTTGCACCCAACTTTGACAGTTCATTATATAATGCTAGAATTCTATCAGTTTCTTTAATTTTTAGTGTTTTTAAACCAGTTATTTTAACTTGTATTTTTAAAGCCAAACAAGTTACCGCAACTGTTTGAGCTAGATCTGGGTTATCTATTAAATTAAATGATAAACTGCTTGGTTTTTTAAAATCATTAATCGGAGATAATAGTATTTCATTTTGATTTAAAAATTCGGTTTTAACACCTAGTTTTATAAATATTTTTTCTATAAAACTGTCACCTTGAAAAGATTCTTTAAAAAAATTATTAAGCTTTATTTTTATTTTTTTATCAATAGCTACAATTGAGTAAAAATAAGATGAAGAACTCCAATCAGATTCAATTAAATATTTTATTGGGTTAATCTCTTTAACATTATCAATTTTAATTATATTTTTTCTGAACGAATACCCTATTCCCATTCTCTTTAAAACATTCAAAGTCAAATTTATATAGGGTTTAGAAATAATTTCACCATCAAGTTCAATTGTTAAACCATTTTTAAAAGTTGGCCCAATTAAAATTAAAGCACTGATAAATTGACTACTAATATCAGATTTAAGTTTTATAATTGACTTTTCACTTTTAGTTCCATTAATTTCTAAAGGTGGGTAACCCTTTTTTTTGAGATAATTAATATTAAATCCTAAATTTTTTAGAGCATCAACTAAAATACCAATAGGTCTTTCTTTCATTCTTTTTGACCCAGTTAATATGAACTTACCTCCATCTAAAGTTGAGAGATAAGCAGTTAAAAATCTCATTGCAGTACCAGCATGATGTATGTCAATATTTTTATTAAGATTTTCAAGAGCATTTTTAAGGACAACCGAATCATCAGAATCTGAAAGGTTACCGATTTTAATATTTTTGAATATTGAGTTTAAGATTAAAACTCTGTTTGACTCACTTTTAGAACCAGAGATTTTAATACTAGAATCAGGAGATAAATCAGATGGTGTTATCTCAANTTTTTTCATTTTAATTTTTCATTAGAGAAATGTCTGTTTTTATCTCTTTTTGTTTTCTTATTTAATTTTTCTTCAAAAGCCTTTTCTAAATCAANACCNGTTTGATTAGCTAAACATATTAAAACAAATAAAACATCAGCCAGTTCCTCACCTAAATCATTAATTTTTTCATTCTTTTTTGGGGATTGCTCACCATATACTCTGGAAATAATTCTAGCTACTTCTCCAACCTCTTCNNTNAGTTGAGCCATATTGGTAAGCTCATTAAAGTACCTTACACCATACTTTTTAATCCAATCATCAACTTTTTTTTGTAAAATATTTAATTCCATTTTAGACTTTATTTTTTGANTCAATNATTATNGTGACAGGACCATCATTTTCAAAATCAATCTGCATATCAGCACCAAATTTACCAGTTTTTATTTTTTTATTAAAAATCATATTNATTTCNTCAACAAATAAATTGTAGTTNATTTCAGCAAATTCACCTTTCGCNGCATGAATNTAAGAGGGCCTGTTTCCTTTTTTTGTTAGTGCATNNAGAGTAAATTGGCTTACAACTTGTAAATCTCCATCAATTTCTTTTACAGATTTATTCATTATTCCATTATCATCATTAAAAATTCTAAGATTTACAATTTTATTTGATAACCATTTAATATCATCAATTGTATCTTCATGAGTAATCCCTAAAAGAACCATTAATCCTTTNGAAATTTCACTNTAAACTTCACCATGAATTTTAAGTTTAGAATAATTAACCCTTTGAATTACAGCTTTCATTTACCTAAAATTATTTTCTATTTCTAATAACATTGAAATGTAGTTATTATACCTAGATCTTGAAATTAATCCATTATCAACACTTTTTTTAATCTCACAGCCAGGTTCATGATTATGTGTACAGTTATTGAATTTACACGAATTGATATTTAAAAACTCTTTAAAATAATCTTTTAATTCNTGTTTATTAACATTATATAACCCGAAACCTTTTATGCCTGGTGTGTCAATGATTTTAGAACCAAAGTTCAAATCATACATTTGGGAAAAAGTAGTAGTATGTTGACCNGTTAAATTAGAATCAGAAATTGGTAATGTTTTAATATTTAGNTCTGAATCTAGAGAATTTATCAANGTTGATTTTCCAACTCCGCTGTGTCCTGAGAAAACACATGTATTACCTATCATAATACTTTTAAGTTNATCAATATTGATTTTTTTCTTTCCTGAAACTGAAATTGTTTTATAACCAGCCGATGTATATATTTCTTCAAGATTTTTTNCAATTTCTTTAGACTTTTTATCATAATTATCAATCTTGTTAAATAAAATCAACGTATCAATACCATATGAAATAGTTGATGCTAAAAATCTATCAATAAACATAGTTGATGTTTCAGGNTTTTTTGGTGTAACAATTAAAAAACAAAGATTAATATTTGAGGCTATAATGTGAAATTGTTTCGATAATTTAACTGACTTTCGCACAACATAATTCTTTCTTTCAAATAATTCCTTTATTACATTNCCAGAAGATTCATTTAAATCTACAAGTACTTGATCTCCGACACAAATTGGATTAGTNGAATTTATATCCTGAATTCTAAATTTTCCTGAAAGTTTACAATCTACAAAAGTTCCNTTTTCTAATTTTATTTTATAAAAACTACCTGTTGATTTGTAAACTAACCCTATCATTAACTATTTAGTATTTTATTTTGATGATTTATTGATTCTTGATGAATTGCTTTAAAAATTTTCAAAACAAAATCNTCACTTAATCCTTTTTCTTTTCCCTCTAAAATCATTTTACCTAAAATTTCATTCCATCTTTTTGATTGTAAAACAGCAACATTTTGTTTTTTCTTTAGTTTACCAATTTTATCTGAAATAATCATTCGTTTAGATAAAATTTCTATAATATCATTATCTGCTATNTCAATTTTTGTTCTATATTTTGCAAGTTTATTTACNTAACTCTCTTCCTTAAAAGCTCCTTTTCTAATCTTTAACTCTTTCATTAGTTGTATTAAAACCTTTGGTGTAATTTGTTGAGCAGCATCACTCCATGCGTTATCTGGATCAACATGAGATTCAATCATTAATCCATCAAAGTTTAGATCTAGAGAAATTTGAGAAACATCATGTAATAAATCTCTTCTCCCACATATATGTGAAGGATCACAAATTAGTGGTAAATCAGGAAATCTATTTTGAAGTTCAATTGGAATTTGCCATTCTGGATTATTTCTAAATTTTGATTTTGAGTATGTAGAAAATCCTCTGTGAATAACACCAAGTTTTTTAATATTAGATGAATATAATCTTTCAATTCCGCCATACCATAATGCTAAATCAGGGTTAACAGGATTTTTTATCAAAACTATTTTATNTGTTCCTTCAAGGGCATCGGCAATTTCTTGAACAATAAATGGACTAACTGTAGATCTAGCNCCAATCCATAAAACATCTACATCATNTTCAATAGCAAGCTTTACATGATTTGCATTTGCNACTTCAGTAGCTGTTAGTAATCCTGTTTCTTTTTTTACCT
Source organism: Flavobacteriaceae bacterium (assembly GCA_002702385.1). Lineage (GTDB taxonomy): Bacteria > Bacteroidota > Bacteroidia > Flavobacteriales > Flavobacteriaceae > Eutrophosalina. The sequence continues at coordinate 13,171 of NZZF01000052.1, forward strand.
TTTGTAGCCACTTAAGTCCAATTGAACCAACNCCTTCAAACATGCCTGGCCTTGTTCTAGGTTTCCAGATACCAGCTCTGAAAATAGATACATCAGAATCTTTAAGTTCATTAGCAATACTCATCATTTGAGTTTCAGTTTCAGCACTACATGGCCCNGCAATTACTAATGGATGATCTAATTTAAAATCATCAAGCCATTTTCTAANTTTTTTGTTATTTTTCATCGTTTTTATTNTTTATCCCCGAAAGAATTTTTTTAACTCTATTTATATTATTTAAATCTTTAANTATAGATTTTTTNTCATTATTTATTATTAATTTTTTTAACTCCTCAAGATTATTAATATATCNATTTAAAGCCTCTAAAATATTGTCTTTNTTCTGAAGAAANATTGGNGTCCACATTTCAGATGAACTTTTNGCTAATCTAACNGTTGATTCNAANCCACTACCNGCNAGATCNAAAATATTTTTTTCATTNTTTTCNTTTTGAATNACTGTTTTAGCTAAAATAAATGAAGTNATATGTGAAAGATGAGAAACATATGATATATGTTGATCATGNGAAAANGGATCCATATTTATNATNTTCATTTTAAATTTTTCAAATAANNTCANAGCATANTTNAGTAAATCAGGATCNGTNNGGTTNGNNTCACAAATAATATTAGTNATATTAAAATATAAATTTTTCTTAGCTGCATATGGNCCACTATTTTCAGTTCCTGAAATTGGGTGCATTGCCAAAAAGTTTTTTCTATTAGGATGATTTTTTAATTCACTACATATTTTTTGCTTAGTTGANCCTACATCAATGACTAGTGTTTTTTTAGAAACATTNTNTAAAACNCTTTTTAAAACATCAATTGATTTATCAACAGGGACTGAAACAACAATNATNTTANAATCAGATATTTTTTCAATATCAANTAAAGAATTAATTATACCTAATTCANTAGCANCAGTNATATTTTCCTTTGAANTATCAAATCCTGAAATTTCAGCANNNGGATATAANTCTNTAATATCATAAGANAATGANCCACCCATTAANCCNAGTCCNATTATTCCAATTTTCATTTTAATCTACTTTTTGCTTTAANAATTAATTGCTCGTCTAAACACAATGAAAAACGAANATATCCTTCACCATTTTTTCCAAAAATAAATCCNGGTGCAACAAAAATATTTTTNTCATANAGTAAATAATCAGTTAATTCTTTTGATGATTTNTTTGAATTAATTTTTGCCCAAACAAACATTCCAACTGATTTTGNATCATATGATAAGTTTAAAATGTCACATATTTCTAAAACAATTTTTTTTCTTTTTAAATAAATATCATTGATTTTATTAAACCAACTTTCATCTANTTTTAAAGCATTTACAGCTCCCATNTGAACTCCGTAAAACATACCNGAATCCATATTNGATTTTATTTTTAAAACACTATCAATATTTNNNTTTGAACCNATNAGCATTCCAACTCTCCAACCTGACATATTAAATGACTTGCTAAGTGAGTTTAATTCCANACAATAATCAATTGAGTTTTCAATAGATAATATACTTTTTGGATTTTTATTTAGTATAAAACTATATGGATTATCATTTATCAATAAAATTTCATTTTGTTTAGCAAANAAAANAAGTTCCTNAAACTTAACTTTATCTAAGTCAGAACCTGTTGGCATATTCGGATAATTAATCCACATAAGTTTAACTTTAGTTAAATTCAATTGATTTAGTTTATCAATATCTGGAAGCCAAGAATTTTCTTCACTTAAATCAAAATATATTGGTTTTGCACCAACAATATTTGTAACTGATGTATAAGTTGGATAACCAGGATCAGGAATTAATACCTCATCACCAGGATTTAAAAATGCTAATGAGATGTGCATAATCCCTTCTTTTGATCCAAGTAATGGAAGTATATTATTATCAGAGTTTAATTCAACATTATAATTAGATTTATAAAAATTCTTAATTGATTNTCTCAATAAATCTGTTCCTTTATAACTCTGGTATCTATGAGCATTTTTATGATTTAATGATTTTTCTAANGACTCAGATATTTTCTTCGGAGGCAAAATATCAGGACTACCGATACCCATATTGATAATTGGTTTACCATCCATCTCGAGTTTCTTTACCTCTCTTAATTTTTTTGAAAAATAATANTCTTCAATATGATTTAATCTTTCAGCAACTTTAATCATAATTTTTCACTTTTATATAAACCAAATTCCTTAAACAACTCCGAACATAGTTTAACATTTTTAACTGCATTAGTATAATCATTGATGTTTGTAAAAGTTAAATCAATAAAAAAAGAGTATTTCCAGGGTGTTTCNATTACGGGAATGGATTGAATTTTTGTNAGATTNATATTATTATCNGAGAAAATATTTAAAACCTTAGCTAAGCTTCCATTACTGTGATTAAGAATTAANTTTAAAGANGCCTTGTTTTTTTCTATGGTTGAATTCAATGANTNTTCTGANGATACAATNACAAATCTNGTCTCATTATTTTTNATTGTCTGAATATTCTTTTNNACTATATCTAANCNATANATTTCAGCNGCTTTTTCACTTGCAATTGCTGCAACNTCAGTTAGNTTATTTTNAGAAATCTTACGTGCAACTTCAGCTGTATCNTTATCCTCTAAAATTAATTTNTTTGAATTTTTTAAAAAATCTTTACANTGNAGNAGGGCCATAGGNTGCGATGAAATAGTTTTAATTTCATNAATATTAGTNCCAGGACTTACCATCAATTGATGATTAATATTTATATAATACTCTCCAATAATTTTAAGATTATTCTCATCAATTAGTGAATANTTAGGTATTAATGANCCTGCAATNGAATTTTCAATGGCCATTACNCCAAAATCAGAAATCCCATCTTTAACAGATAAAACTACATCATCAAATGTCATACAATCTATTATTGNACATTCATTTCCAAAGTAATTTNTAGCTACTTCATCNTGNTAAGAACCTGNTATNCCCTGTATTGCTATTTTCATTGTCCAAAAAAAAAGTCCTGAAATTCAGGACTCTTTGATTTNATTTATTTATTNATTAACAAAAAATCCTCTTAATACTTAAATAGTAAAAGTAGAAATAGAATTTTGTGTTATATCCTTTATTCATTATAGATCAAAAATACATCAGATAATTTAATTATCAAAATCTATTCTTTATAACAATCTTTGAGAAAGTTTTTAATTTGATCAAATTCAATAAAAAAAGCATCATGACCATGATTTGATTTTATCTGATAATAGTAAATATTATCTTTAATTAGGCTTAACTTTTTATAAGTTTCTCTTANTTCATAATCGGTAAAAAGNAAGTCAGTATTTATNGANATAATATATACGTTACTTTTTATTTTTTTNATAAGATTTTCAATATTAGAGTTAGCATAAGTTTCAATATCNATNGAAGAAAGAAACTTATTCATTGTTTTGTANGCNTCTAGTTCAAATCTATTTTTTAATGTATCTCCATGAAAATCNAACCAATTAGTAACTTTTCTTGAAAATCCATCAGTCTCGTTTTGAAATTTTTTATTTAATGAGAGTGGATTTCTGTAAGTTAACATAGCATGAATNCGAGCATCAACNATAGGATCAGATGANTTTTCTAATAATTTAGATTGTAAATAAGTNTTAGCTAATAACCAGTCGGAAGATTTATAATTAGCTGCAATNGGAATTAAATTTTNAAATAANTCGGGATTTAAAGCTCCCATTTCCCAAACTAGGCCTCCACCAACAGANCCTCCAATAAGTGAATGAACCCTGTTAATTCCCAATTGAGATATAGCTTTATTAAATGCTTTTGCTACATCACCTAAAATTAAATCATCAAGAAATTCATTCTTTTCTTTTCCAAAGCAATTTCCAGGTATATTAAATGCTAAAACAGCAAAACGATCTGTNTCAATTAATTTGTTTTTTCCAATTAAATCTTTCCACCATCCATTTTGGCCAGACACATTGGAATTTCCAGTTAATGAATGGTTTACAACAACTACCGGAAATTGATTAATATCTTGTCCAAAATTTTGGTAGGAAAGATGAAAATCAACTTCCCTACCAGAATAAATTTGAACATTTTTTACTTCAATGTATTTTAGATTTAAATCCATTGATTAAGTAGACAATACTTTAGAGTCAATTTGAGAAAATGCAAGTTCTAAATCACCCTTAAGATCATCTATATCTTCTAATCCAACTGAAAGTCTGATTAAATCTTTAGTTACACCTGTTGTAACTTGCTGATCATCATTTAATTGNTGATGAGTNGTACTTGCAGGATGAATAATCAGTGATTTAGAATCTCCNATATTGGCTAGCAAAGAGAAAATTTCAGTTTTATCAGCTACTGTTTTAGCACTATCATATCCTCCTTTTACTCCAAAAGTAACAATACCACTTTGACCGTTAGGTAAATATTTATCTGACAATTTTTTGTANTTACTACTTTCTAAACCTGGATAATTAACCCAAGTAACTTCATCNCTAGATTCAAGCCATTGTGCAAGTTTTAAAGCATTTTCACTATGCCTTTTCATTCTAACATCAAGAGTTTCTAANCCTTGTAAAATTTGAAATGCATTAAAAGGACTAAGTGCTGCACCTAAATCTCTAAGACCTTCAATTCTTACTTTTGCAATGAAAGANGCCTCNGCTAAAACATCATGATAAATTAATCCATGATAACCTGCNGANGGCTCTGTAAATTCTGGAAATTTTCCATTTGACCAATCAAATTTACCTGCATCGATAATAACACCNCCAAGNGCTGTTCCGTTTCCATTAATAAATTTTGTTAATGAGTGGATTACAATATCTGCACCATGCTCAATTGGTCTTAATAAAGCTGGTGTTGCAACTGTATTATCTACAATAAAAGGAACTTTAGAAGCTTTAGCTCTTTTTGANATTTCAGAAAGATCTAATACATCTANTTTTGGATTTCCTAGAGATTCTGCAAAAAATACTCTTGTATTTTCTTGAACTGCCTCAGCAAAATTTTCNGGNTTAGANGGATCTACAAATGTTGTTGTNATACCTAATCTTGGNAAAGTNACATTTAAGAGATTNTATGTTCCACCATATAAGCTGTTTGAAGCTACAATATGATCACCAGATCTTAATAAAGTTAAAAGAGTGGTTGATATTGCTGCTGTTCCNCCAGCAGTGACAACAGCACCTATACCNCCTTCTAAAGATGCTAATCTCTGTTCTAATACATCGTTGGTAGGATTATTTAATCTTGTATAAATATATCCTGGTTCAGCCAANGCAAAAAGATTTGCGGCATGATCAGCGTTATTAAANACATAAGATGTTGATTGATAAAGAGGAACTGCTCTTGTTCCTTGAGTTAGGCTAGTATCATGTCCTGCATGAAGAGCCTTTGTTGANAGTTTTTGGTTACCCATAATAATAATTTTATNTNTGAGGAAACTTGACGATAAAACCTAGTGAAAGCAACTGCTTTAGCACTTTTTTANAGAGGTTGCAATCAGACAAATCGATCCTCGTTTAATTTGTTAAACAAAGTTTGTAAAAAAAAAAAATTAAAAAACAAGAATTATCTAAAATTTATTGATGCACCTANAGATATTACATCATATTCTTGAAATGTATAATCTATAAAAGCATGCAAAAAAATAAATTTAAATTTGACACCAATATTTTTACTTAGTTCATGAATTGAATAATCCAACTGAATTGGGTCTGATAGATTTACAGGAAATTTTGTATTGGTTTGAGAACTAAGATTGTATTCTAATTCATAATTACCAATAATATTAAAAGAAGATTTACCACCAGAAATTCCAATTCCACCATATAGCTCAAAAATTGAGAAATTAAAAGAAGTTAAAAGCTGTGCTTTATAGTTTGAAATATCAAAACTTGCATTTTGATTTGAACCTTTAAATGTCCCAGATGATTGAATGTCATAATTTATATTCATGAATGACATTGCTCCAAAAGCAGATAAATTCAAAGTTGGAATCTTATTCAAAAAACCAAAATATTGCAATAGATCATGTTTAATTCCAAATCCATAATTTGAAAAATATACTCCATTTCTATCGTACTCTGGTAAGTATCTAATTGTAATTTCAGACTTAAGTGGTAATCCAACCGAAGCCTGAATTAAAGGAGAGGATATTATTCCTAATGGGAGCTTGTCTTTAATTCCACCAGGTGCTATAAAAGTAGTAGTTATTTCAGGATGAAAAGAATTCTCAGGAATAGTTACAGAAAGCTCTTCATTTTTATTTTCTCCAAATAAGGTTGGAAGACGATTAGCAGTTGATTCAATTAAATCAAAGTTTGAAATATCGAAGGACTTTTCACCTTCAGGAATTAATACTGTATTAAGAGATAGAGTTAAATCAAATCCTAATTTTTTGTGAACTTTAGCTGTGGTATACCAACCCGAATTCATTAAATAAATTGAACCTTTCATAGCAGGTTGTAAATAACCTGAAAACAACTTTTTTGAGTCATCTTGAGCAGCTAAAAGAATATTTTCAATTCCAGCTTGTGAATAAAGTAAAGATGAAAAAAAGAAGATAAAAATTTTGAAAGTTCTTAATAGCACAATCAAAATTAAAAAATAATTAGCTTATTTAAGCTTTCCTCCCCCTTGATTTCCTCTAGGTCTAGCACCAGAACCGCCTTTTTGATTTTCTGATTTTTTTGAAGATCCACCTATTGCAGTCAAATCATATTTAAGTTTAAATAAAATATATCTTGGCTGAATTATGTACATTCTCGTTTGAGACGATAATTGATTTGCTGAGTCTCTGTTAATCGATTGATCATTCAAAAGATTGGTAACTCCAACACTGTATTCCCATTTAGAACCTTCTTTTTCATAGGAAAGATCTGCATCCCAAAATCTAAAATTATTTAAGGTTTGATCTTGATTTTTATAGCGGTTATAACTGTACTCAGTATTGAAAACAAATCCTTTTCCAAAATAAGCATCAATTTCTATATATGGTGTTTCTTGATAAAAAATATTTTCTACATCATTATTGGTATACTTGTTTACACTATATCTATAACCAATTTCAATATTTGGCTTATCTCTAAAATTAGTAGCAAGACTTGCATTGTAATTTTGACCTAAGTTTTCAGTTTTTGTAACTCTATTATTAATTACATTATTGAATTCACTAAAATTATATCTTACACCAATTTCACCCTTTAGATTTTTAGTTCTTTTATCTATCCTACCATTAACAGAATAGGATTCAACAGGAAAACTCGAGTTTGTTGGTTTTCTTACTGAATTTATACCAACAAGAGTAGTTCTAGATTGGATTGAATTAGATCTCTTAGAATAATTAGCTCCAGCAAAAATATTTGTAAATGTAAATTGATTGATACTTCTATAATTTAAATTATAGTTTATTACTTTACCAGCCTCTAGCTCTGGTTCACCTTGAAATAAACTATTGTAATTATTAAAGACATATGCTCTGGCTAGATTATTAACATCAGTAAACTGAGTTGTTTCTCTATATGTGAGTCTTAAACTTTCTGTTTGCTTGAATTGCATATTAATTCTAAAATCTGGACGCACATCATTAATTTTTGTTTCAAAATAATCTCCATATTGATTATTGTTAGTGTTGTATGAGTGAAAAGTTAGTCCAGGATCAAATGTAAAAATACCTGTTTTTAACCTGTACTTTAAAGCCACATATGTATCTGTAAAGTTAAAATCCACATCATTAACAAATAATTCATCTGAAAAGTTTTTAATTTGACCACTATCTAATGTTTGAAAGAAGTTTGATGCATACTGTTGTTTTACATCAGTAACTCCTAGTGTTATATTAATATTTGATTGATCATTAATTAAATAATAATAATCAAACTTAGTTTCAAATTTTTTTGTTTTAATGTTCCTTGTTTGTGTTGTATTATATGAATTTTGATTAGTATCAAAATCTATTAAATTCAGAAATGGATTAAATTCTCTAACAACACTTCCTATTGGATCTTCTTCTTGATCAAGATGCTGAGCTTCAAGAGAAAATATATTTTTTTCTCCAGCTGTATAATACATCTTGAACTCTTGATTTAATGAGTATGGTGTTTGAACCCTTCCAATATCTAAAAGTTCATTTACTCTGTTAGATCCCCTTCCGTACATTGAAGTAAGCTCAGTATTTTCGTTTTGATTACTTTGATTTAAAAGTATATTATATTCCAATTGTAATACATCACTAGGTTCATATTCAACTGAAAATTTGTAAAGTTCTAATTCATTTTCCTGTAACACGTTTCTTCCTGTATCTTCAACTACACCATTTGTAAAGTAAGTTCTACTAATATTTTCCTCTAACTCATTAATATTTGAAGAAAATATACTAAATCCACTAATTTCAAGTCCTCTATCGTTAGAGACAGAAAAGTTTGTTGCTAATAATTCAGACTCAATTGATTTAGCTCTATTATTTTGCAAACTACCTATACCTCCAATATCAGATGATATATTAATTGATGTTCCAGTTCTAGCATTTAAATTATTAAAACCACCTCCAAATCTGTAAAAATCTCTTCTTGACAATGGTGGTTGACCAATATCATTTGAATTACCGAGTACAGACATGTTAAAGTTTTTTGAATAATAAAAAACTTTAGGGGCAAAAAGATGAATATTATCAGGACCTGTTCCAGCTGTTATTTCACCAAACCAAAATTTATCTTGACCATCTTTTAGTCTAATATTTAGAGCAAAATTATCTTCATTATTAGTGACACCTCTGAGCTGATTATTTTCTGTAAAATTTCTTAAAACCTCAACCTTACCAACAGCTTTAGCTGGTAGATTTTGAGTTGCTAATTTCGAATCTCCATCAAAAAAGTCTTTTCCTTCAATTTGCACTTTTCTAACAACTTGGCCTTCAACTTCAATTTCACCATCATCATTGACCTCAATTCCAGGCATATTCTTTAAAACATCAGCTAATTTTTTTTCAGTACCAGTATTAAATGCATCAGCACTGTAAACTATGGTATCACCCTTAATAGTTACAGGCATTTCATATACAATTTCTACCTCGTCAAGAGCTTCAGCTTGTTCTTCTAAAACAAAATTTCTTTGTAAATCCTCTGATAGAGTAAGATTAAATTCCATTGGTTGAAATCCAATAAAAGTCACCTTAATATTAAATTCCGTACCGTTTTTAAGGTTTAGATTATAAAATCCACTTTCATTTGAAATTCCAAAACCATCTAACACTTTAGTTTCATTATTGACTGCTATAACATTAGCACCCATAATAGGATTTCCATCAATATCAGTTATGTTACCACTTATACTAGATTGTGAAAAAATGTAAAGTGGGAATAGCAGTATTATAAATATTTTTTTCATAAAGTTTTTTATCTCCAAGAACCTCCTCTAGATCTTTGGCCTCTTTGCCACATTTCTCTAGCTTCTTGTCTTTTTTGATCTTGTAATGCTACGAAGTCAACATTATTAATTACTTTACCTCTTTTAGGTCTTTTAATTTTTGATTTGTCACTCGGATTCATTACAATTTTGGTACATAGGATAGTTGTTTTATCATCATTTATTTCAAGAATTAAGCCAGGTAAACCCTGATACCATGATGGACCAGTTGACACAGGTATATCAGGTGTAAACCATGCAACAACTTCAACTGTTTTAGTTTTTGGACTTTGGTTTTGATTTTGTGATCCAAAACTAAAAGTAGTTTCTTGAACTTCTTTTTCATATGTTGCTTTGTAACAATTATACTGTCCAATTTTCTTTGTCTCACCTGTCATTTTCCACTTTTTAATTTCAATAGGATCCGTTATCAAAAAGAATTTTCCCATCATTTCAGTTTCATTAACAGTGACTTTTTCTTGAGTATTCTTATATAATTTACCAATATTGTTGCCCATGTAGGTTGCCATCCAATTAAATCCTCCACCCTCTCCAACGTCAATTTTTTCTTGCTCGGAGTAAAAAGATTCAGTAGAATTAAATTCTAGTATATAGTTTTTCTCTGTATTTTTTTTAATCATATCATCTAAATAACCTTTACGACTTGCATAACGAGGATTATCCATCCAAGATTTATCAACAGATAGTTTTGACATGTAATAAGCTTTCCCTTGAAATTCCTGCGAAAAAGTTGTTGTAAATGATAATAATATTAGGTAAAAAAGTTTTTTCATAATGATAATCTTAGTTATAGACTTTATTTATATAAAAAAGTTTAATTTATTTTTTAAAAGTTTTCAAATTATGTTTTATTTTAGTCTAAGTATCAAAAACCATGCACATAGCAATAGCTGGAAATATTGGAGCTGGAAAAACTACCCTAACTGAAATGTTAGCCAGCCACTATAATTGGGAACCTCACTTTGAGGATGTCCTCAAGAATCCTTACTTAGATGATTTTTATGAAAGAATGGAAAGATGGTCGTTTAATTTGCAAATTTATTTTTTAAATAGCAGATTCAATCAAATGCTTGAATGTTCAAATAATGGTAAAAACACAATTCAAGATAGAACTATATATGAAGATGCCTACATATTTGCTCCAAATTTACAATCTATGGGATTGATGACTAATAGAGATTTTGAAAATTATCAATCAATTTTCAATACATTAAACTCATTCGTTAAAGACCCTGACTTATTAATCTATCTAAGAAGTGGTATTCCAAATCTTGTAGATCAAATTCATAAAAGAGGAAGAGACTATGAAAACTCTATAAGTATTGAATATCTAAGTAGATTAAACGAAAGGTACGAAGCTTGGATTCAAAGCTATGACAAAAGTAACCTACTTGTAATTGAAGTTGACGATATTGATTTTGTGGAAAATAAAAATGATTTTCAATCAATTGTCAAAAAAATAGATTCAAAACTTTCTTAAAATTATTGACTCTTAATTTCTGTTAACATTTCAACCACTGCACTTTGGTGTTGTTCACCAGAAATTTCAGCAGCTTTTAAAAGAAGTTCAGCTTTTGAACCGTAACATTTTTCAGTTTTTTCAGTGACTAAACCATTAACTTCAGATCTTGTAGTTATTGTTAAAGAACTTTCATTAGGATTTTCATCATTAACTTCAAGAATTACATTTTTTTCAATATTCTTTAAATCATTATATTCAGAAAGTTCAGAAGCATGATCTCCAAGAATTGGAGCTATCACTAAACCAACTAAACAAGTTAACTTGATTAAGATATTCATAGATGGACCAGATGTGTCTTTAAAAGGATCTCCAACAGTATCTCCAGTTACAGCAGCTTTGTGTGCATCCGAACCTTTCTTTTCAATCTTACCATTAATTTCAACCCCAGCTTCAAAAGATTTTTTTGCATTATCCCATGCACCTCCTGCGTTGTTTTGAAAAATTGCCCACAATACACCAGAAACTGCAACACCAGCCATATAGCTACCAAGAGCCTCAGGTCCAATTAAAAATCCAA
>NZZF01000020.1 GCA_002702385.1 Flavobacteriaceae bacterium
CCTAAATCTTGTACTAAAACAATTATAAAAACACCTAAAGCTGCAGGAAACATTTGATTAGCAAGCATTCCTATGCCGAAGGCTATCTTTTGTACTGTTGAAACACTTGATTTTTTATTCATATTATCCATCAATCTTAATAGTTTGTATAGCTCTTGGACTAATTGAAATTCTTTGATCCGTTAATTTTGAGTTTTTTTCAAAAAGCTGGAATGACTTGTTAGAGTTACTTTCATTAAAAATTACTAATACCTTTGATCCATCTTCGTTAATAGCTGCTGTAACCATTAATTCAGGATCTGTTTTTTCAACCTCTATAATTTCAGCACCAGGTCTAATGAACTTGCTGAAGTGACTCATAACATAATACAACGGAGTATAGTAAACTTCATCATTTTCTGTATCTACAATTATGGGAGCAATACACCAATTACTTACCCAATTTGGTCCACCTTGTTTATCTAAAACCATATTCCAATCAACCCATCCATCAACCCAATTATTTAAACAGCCAATAATATCTCGAGCATACCTGTTAAATGGAGAATATTTTGGATGAAGATATTTTTTTGCTTCCTCTCTCCACGTATATCCCCAGTCCGTAGCTTCTTTTTTATAATACCACTGATCATCTTTCCAAACTGGAACTTCTGCATCAATACATGCTTCAGTTTGAATCAAATATTTATTTGGAGCTGCATTGTGAGCGTATTGTAGCTTTTCTGGGTAAACCTCATACGTACTATCATACCAGTGAATTGCAGTTCCATCAAAGTATTTAGATGATTCTTCATTTTCAAACATTGAATCAACCCAGTTTTCAATATCATCTCTGTTTTGATCATATCCAAGTATGATTTTATCACCTTTTCCATCTTTTTCTAATTGAGGACCTAGATAATTTTTCACAAAATCTGTCATCTCCTCAGGTGTAAAATGCATACTTTCCCATGAACCATTATTTCCATGGGGTTCATTTTCAACAGTAAACCCCCATATATCGATTCCAAATTCTTTGTAAGCATCAATATATTTTGAAAAAAATAATGCCCAAGTTGGATAATATTTTTTTAGAAGTTTGCCAGCACGCCAATCATTATTATCTTTCATCCATGGAGAAGCAGTCCAAGGAGATGCAAAAATTTTAAATCCATCTTCTGATATATTTATAGCATCTTTAATCATTGGAATAAGATCATTAATATCCTCTTCTACTGAAAAATAATCTAGATTAATATCATCTTCAACTGGTGAGTATGAATAGTTGTTTAATGAAAAATCACATGAGTTCATATGAGTTCTGGTTAAAGAGTAGTTAGCACCTTCTTTGGAAAAGTATGCCTTTAATACTTCATCACGTTTTTCTTTACTTAATTTATTTAAGTTATAAGCCGATGATTCAGTAAAAGCACCACCAAAACCTGTGATTTTTTGAAATTTAACATCCTTGTTAATTGTGATTTTAGAAAACACAGATTCATTATGATTAAATTCACTTAATTCTGTGAGGTTATTACCACTTTCAGATGTCTCATAAACAGTAATATTATTATTTGTACATGATGAAATCATAATAATTATAATTAAAATTTTGAGTTGCTTTTTTATTAAAATCATGATCTATTTTTTAAAAAGTTCTTTAATAACTTCAAATGTTTTTTTCTTATTTCTTTCTATATCAACAATTCCCCAAAACTCTTCATTTGCTGTACCATCATACGGAACACCAGAACTGTTAGGTGCCCAACCACCCACATCTTGTATTTTTGGATTTCCTGCTTTCCATAATCCATCAACAAATTGAAATATTAATATTCCAGCCACTTTATCTCGGATTTTAAATACATTATTGATTATGGTTTTATTGGCAGCAGCTTGTGCTTCTTCATTAATTCCTTTTTTAAAATCTTTAAAATCTTTCGTCATGTAACTATCACTCCCTGCTTCTGAAAAATATATTGGAAGGTTACTAACCTTCTCCCATTCACTAATAAAAGAACTTGGATCATCCCATCGGTAAATATTTATTCCCCATATATCAATATTGCTGCCTATTTTTCTAGCTTTGTCGTCAGGAATTTCGCCATGTGCAGTTGAAACAGGGTGATTTTGGTCGATTTTTTTAATTTCATTAGCAGCTGAGTTCATTGAATTGTACCAGTTATCAATATTTCCATTGAACCACTCAGGGTGATAATTATATTCGTTACCTAATTCCCATAAAAGAATGGCATTATGATTTTTATATTTTTTGACATATTCTAAGTAGGTATTATTTAAAATATCATAATACCCATTTTGATTGTATCCAAAACTTATAATAACTTTTATACCAGCCTTATCTATTTTGTCAAGAATTTTTACTTCATCAATTGGTGAATAAACTCTTATAGTATTTATTCCAGCCTCTTTCATTAATGATAAATCTTTATCAATCATTTCAAAATTTCTTTTAGTCTCACCAATTGGTACAGGGTCATAGCATATTCCTTTTATAAAATATTCTGTACCATTAACGTTAAGTTTACTATTCTGAATAAAAACCCTATTATATTCATATTTTGAATGGATAGCACTAATAAATATTGATATGTAAATAATAAGTTTTATCATTTATTCCTTCTATTTGGTGTTAAGACATCAATCATCATATTTTTTCTTTTTCCAGAATAAGTTTTCAAAACATCAATGTTATTTCTTCCAATTCCTTTCAATAATCCATTATCAACATTTTTCCACATTACATACTTTGCTTTTCCCTCAACAGTAAATAAACCAAAATGATTTTCCGATCCATTTGGATTATTATAATCTTTCCAAGGTTCATCAAAAGCTGAAAAATAAAATATTGAAATATTATTTTTCTTTCCATATTCCATCATGTTATTAAAGTATAAATATTGCTTATACTCATCTGCCGCTCGAGTTCCATTTTGACCATAATAATCAGATGATATTGATGCCCATCCTGTTTCACCAATGTGAATAGGTTTATTAATACCAATACTTTTAATATAGTTTTTAACAGACTCAAATTGCTTTATAGCGTAATTGCTAGATCTTAACATTGCATTTTTAATTCGATTATCATTTGAAGTTTTTTCATCAACCATAACACCTGTCCAAAAGCTTGGATTGTAGTATGTATCATGAAAAGGGTAGGTGTGAACTGAAATGTAATCAACTACATTAATCAATTCATTTAGTTCTTTTTTATGATAAGATTTATCTCCACCTCCCCATGAAGCAAAGTTATCAGAGCTAGTAATCCAAATATCCTTATTAAGTTTATTTTCAGATTTAAGTTCTTGCAGAAAATTTACCCATTTAAGAATAATTTTAGGTTCAACGAAATAAGATGACGCCCAATGAACCATAGCTTCATTTCCAACAGCTAAAATTTTTACAATTTCTGGATATTTGTTGGCTAATCTAACAGCTTCATTAACTTCTAATGTATTTTTTTGTANGTCTTCCTGANTATGATCAGGGTTNGATGTCCATGCATCNTTACAGTCTATCCATATGCCTAACATGACATACATTTCAAAATCTTTATTCTCTATTTTTAATTCATCAATAGCTTTCAAAAGGTTTGATGCATGGGCAAAATGGACATTATAAGTTCTTAAAATCCTGTAGCCTATTGCTGAAAGAATTTTTAAATCTTCTTTGATTTCTTCAATAGAAGGTTGAAAATCTCTTGATNTTTTTCTGTAGCCTCCATAAGAAATTGCAGGGTAATTATTATTTCCAAGTATTTCTTTAGCTGTTATATTCATTTTTTTTGAACTTACATTNTTTTCACTGCATGAACCTGATATCAAAGACATTATAATTATTATAAGAGCTTTGATCTTATTCATTTATATATTTTTAACAACGAATACATCTATTTTTTCTATTTCATTATTTCTTTCAAATATTTTTTTACTGTTGATTTCATCAATTTNATTTCCACTAATTCTTTTAGAATCCCCATTTACAAATGTGATTTCAATTTCTTCTGATTTAGATAAATGATAAATAACAGGAACTTGACATATGCTAAATGCAAGTGTGTTTTTATTTAAGTTCATCAATTTAATTTTTGAATTATAATCAACATATTTAAATACACTTTCTGTTAAATTAAATTCATCCTTTCTTAAAATTGAGGGATCAAAACTGATTTTTCCATCAAATACTCGTAATCCAAGTTCTCCAAATCTGCTAATNATATCTTCTTTTACTTGGCCTGTCATTCCTGGTTGTTGAGCACCTCTTCCAAATGGTGTATGTGAGTACGGGTCAGTTGGAAAAGCACCATACAGATCTGGTGATTTATTTACCCCAATACCCTCATTAATTTCAAAGTAGTGATCAAATAGTTTACCTATAGTTTTTTTATCACCCTTTGATTTAATTGCCTTTGAGGTAACTTCATAAACTGCTAGTTGAAGTTTTGAAACCATATGCCAATAAATTGATCCCAAGCCTTCATAGCCATAAAATGTTCCTGATCTACCAGTGAATGATTTATGATCAAAAACCTTTTCAAATAAATCATATACATAATCTCTTTCTTTTTTAACTAGGTCAGTATATTTTTCAGGTAATTTTTTTATTTCATCAACTAATGAGTTTATGTTATTAAATAAGCCATTGAAATGATAGCCTCCATGACAATCTTTAACAATGATTTGTTTGTTCCCTTCTTCAACTAGAGAGGTTAAAAATTTTGAACCTAAAACATCTTTCTCAGGAATATTATTTTTTTCGAGGAAACCAGCTAAATTTTTATTAGGATAAAGTAAGTAACTATACTGATCAGGCCTAAAAAGTTTACTATTTCTTAAATTATTTAATACTTCTAAGTTTTCATTTGTACTTAATGCCCCCGAGCTTAATATTGCTACTTGACCTTCAAGCATCTCTGGTAAATAAGATATTTCAACCGCACTGTCATGAATTGTTATTAAATTATAGGCATGATATAAACCATCCGAACTCTTATTAATTTTAATGGAGTGATTTAAAAACTTTATTGTAATGTTTATAAATTCTAAAATTTCTTTTTTTGATATAAGACTTTTGTCACCTGAAAAACCATTCTTGTAGATTGTATTTCTGTATGAACTAGCCGCAACACCCAATTGATCCATAATTAATTTTCTATCATGATCATTAATGTTGCCTACTAATAGATTTTCATTATTTATAAGTGAGCTGTAAATTTGATCAAAATAATCCTTTAATTCTGAGGATAAATCATATTCTGAAAGGCTATATTTTTCAATAATATCTTTGAAATAACCTAAAAATCTCCTCAAATAATATAAAGTAACCATTGAAACTCCATTTCCAACCAGTGCATTATTTGCATCATTCCATTCAGGCCTTTGGGTATTCATCCAAATTCCGGCCTCAGGAATAAAATTTGATATTTTAGCAAGAGATGTAGCAAGAATTTTTTCAATAAAATTTACTTTAATTATAAAATAATTTTCATCTCTAAGTAACGCTCCATCAATTCCAAATCTTTCTCTTCTTCTTAAAATTTTTTCTTCATTCTCAAAGTCAAAATCAATAGTATTTTTTGGGTCTTTAAGAATTTCATCATGACTTTTTATTTTATAAGGAACATTAGCATAAACAAAAAAATCATGATCTAAATATTTCTTTATTTTTCCTGGATAATAATTTTCTATAAATTCTAAAAATTTAAGAAGATAAATGATTTGATGATCACCCCAGTAGCCAATGTAAGACCAAGGATTATCAGCCTCTATAGTTTCCCAATCAAATCCATATTTAGTAACTCTATATGGATTATATCCGTCAAAAGTTGTTGAGTTAAGGAATTTGCATATCATACCCTCAATAAATTCTGGGTAAGAGTATGCTAAAGCTTCCCAATTCTGAAAAATATCTCTCCAATTTCCTTGGTAATCTAAAATTTTGGAGTCATCNATTTCATTTCTTGTATTAATTGAAAATTTATTCCATGGTCTACTTGGGTCACCATGTCTTCTACTAAATTTTAATGGTAAATATTCATAACNNAGTCTTATAAAATTTTTATCATCATCNTTCTCACACAAAAATCTTANTTTTTTTATNTCAAATATTTNNGGNAGNTTATTNATTAAATCTTTCTTTTTGGAAAAAACTTTTTTNTTAGATCTTTTAATATAATCACTGAAATCTAACTTTTCTATATTATAGTGGTTATCAAAAATTCCACCTCTCATAATGTTGAAAAGTGTATTAGAAAAATGACGAATATTTCTTAACCTTCTATTAGAAATTTGAAGTCCATCTGAAGCTCCTACTAATTTTAGTAAATCATCAGATGATTTTTCAATACATAGATTGATTTTAGCTATTATATTTTTTTCTTCAATAAGTATTTTTTTTAATCCTAAAATTTCAGATGAAGATTTATTAACATCGGAAACTATATACCATTCTTTAGTTTCATTTTCAAGTAGAGATATTTGAGAATTAATAAAATATGCACCTTTTTCAGCCTTAACGTCATTTTCTTGAGATAACTCAATATTTTTTCTAAAATTATCTAATTGCAGTGAAGAAATTAAAATCTTACAATCATCAAATCCATTTGACCAACTAATATTTGCTTTCAAAGCTTCACTAGGCTCTGCTTTATCTACTATAATAGCACTAAGCGCATAAATTCCAATTTTTGATGACTCCTCAAGTTCATTTCTTTTATATGCATCTACCAAATTACTAGTGGAGTTTTGAAGTGCTTCATCAACACCCCATGGTAAAATATTTTGTATACCATCTACTAATTCTATTTTAATGATATCCCCACTGTGATTATTAATGCTAGATTTTTTTACAAAACCAAATTCATCACAAGTTGACCATTGGTATTTATATGTTAATCCAATACTTTTATTTATTTCTTCAAAAATTACCTTATTGCCCTTAAGATTTTTATACAAATTTCTTTCAATATCATATAATCCGTAGTTACGTAAAGAAAAAGGTTCCCAAATTGAATTTTCATTTTTATTAAAAATCTTAAAAATTGTTTTATTTCCTGTGATTTCTTGTAGTTCAGTTATTTTATCATCAGTATAATAAGGAAATAATGCATTGTTAGAATCTTTTCTTCCTGCTGAAAGCGAACCATTACTTGATATAAATAGCCAATGGTTGTATGGGCTTACAATACTCATAAAAAATGGACGCATAGCATCTACATTTTCAATTTTGTAGTAATTTTCATTATTAATAATGACCTCTTTACCGCCAACATCTTTGGCTTCAGAAAATGTCAAACTTTTTCTTAAATAATTCTTTTTCATTTATAAACAGACAATGTTAATTCTATAATAATTCTTATTGATTATTATATAATTGTTAATTATATGTTAGTTGTTTTCAAGACATTTTAAAATTAATGGTATTATTTCAGTTTTTTTTTTAAAAAACCTTTACAATATTATTGTCAAAAATATTTAGTTTTTAAATCTATTTTCCTCATATAAAAATAAAATGAACCCTTTGTTTAGATTAATTGAATTCATAATGTTGTAGTATTGTATAGTTGTTTTACTAGAATTTTAATTAAAACAAGATGTTTGTGTTGTTAAACAATCTTTTTACTAAAAATTCTAAATAGAAAATTAAATTTGTAATGTGAAACACCGATCAGCTTTTATTAATATAATAGGTAATCCAAATGTTGGTAAGTCTTCTTTGGTTAATTTATTTCTTGATGAAAAACTTTCAATTATATCTTCTAAAGCTCAAACAACTAGACATAGAATTTTTTGTATTCTAAATAATAAAAATTATCAATTTGTCTTTTCTGATACACCAGGAATTATAAAACCTATGAATAAGCTTCATGAGTCAATGATGAATTTTGTTGAATCATCATATAATGATGCTGATATAATTCTCTACGTAGTTGATTCATCTCAGACAAAATTTTTAAATGAAGATTTAACACTAAAATTAAAATCTTTAAAAATCCCAATTGTTATTGTGGTTAATAAAATCGATTTAATTGACGAGAATACATTAGAATTAGTAGTAAAAGATATTAAAGAAAAATTTAATGATTCTGCTATTTATCCAGTTTCTGTTAAAGAGAATTTTAATGTTAAAACAATTTTGGATAAACTAGAAGAATTATCACCGATTTCACCTCCATTTTTCCCTAAAGATCAGATTACAGATAAACCAGAACGATTTTTTGTTAATGAAATTATTAGAGAAAAAATTCTGAATTTTTACAAAAAAGAAATTCCTTATTCGGTTGAAGTTGTTACAAATTCTTTCAAACCTTCATCAAAAATTTTGAAAATAGATTCAACAATTTATGTTGAAAGATCAAGTCAAAAAGGAATAGTAATAGGGCATAAGGGTAAATCACTTACAGAAATTGGAAAAAAAGCAAGACTTGAATTAGAAGATTTTTTTAATAAAAAAGTTTTATTAGAATTGAGAGTTAAAGTTAGTAAGAATTGGAAATCTAATAATACATCCTTAAAAAGGTTTGGTTATGATCTTAGCTAAAATTATCTAGAATAAGTTAGATTTGTATACTTTTTTTTATCGATGGAATCAATTGTTGCTATTGTAGGACGGCCTAATGTTGGTAAATCAACTTTATTTAATAGATTATCTAAAAATAATTTAGCTATTGTTGACTCTGAAAGTGGTGTAACTAGGGATAGACATTATTCATCTTCTGATTGGAATGGAAAAAAATTCACAATAATTGATACTGGAGGATATGTCTTAGGTGGTGATGATAGATATGAAAAAGATATTGATAATCAGGTAATAATTGCATTAGAAGAGTGTGATAAGATTATTTTTGTAGTAGATGTAAATGAATCTAATAATTCTGCTGACAAGGAAATTTCCAAAATTTTGCATAAAACAAATAAACCAGTTGTAGTAGCTGTTAATAAAGTTGATAAGAACAGTTTAATTAATGACTCTCTCGAATTTTATAATTTGGGCTTTGAAAATTTGTTCTCAATATCTGCAATAAATGGAAGTGGAACTGGAGAGTTGTTAGATGAATTAGTTAATGATTTCATAGATGATTATAATGAAATTACTAATGAATTACCATCTTTTGCTGTTGTCGGTAGACCAAATGCTGGAAAATCCTCTTTTATTAATACTATAGTTGGTGAAGAAAGAAACATAGTTAAGGATGAACCTGGAACTACACGTGATAGTATAGATACCGTTTATAATAAATTTGATTTTAATTTTAAAATTATCGATACAGCAGGAATTAGAAAAAAATCAAAAATTGTTTCTA
>NZZF01000053.1 GCA_002702385.1 Flavobacteriaceae bacterium
TATATTCTTTATCAAACTTTTTCTGTTGTTCGTATGGATTAAATATTCGAAAGTATGGTGCAGCATCAACACCACATCCAGCTACCCATTGCCAATTTCCAATATTACTTGATTGTTCATAATCAAATAGCTTTGAAGCAAAATATTTTTCACCAATTCTCCAGTCAATTAAAAGATGTTTACATAAAAAACTTGCAGTTATCATTCTGACTCTATTGTGCATAAAGCCTGTTTTATTAAGTTCTCTCATTCCAGCGTCAACTATTGGATATCCTGTTTTACCTTCACACCANGCATTAAACTCATCCATATTGTTTCTCCATTTAATCTTTTCATATTTAGATTTAAAGCATTGCGTAGTTGTTTCAGGAAAATGCCAAAGAATTTGCATAAANAACTCTCTCCATATTAATTCTTTNAAAAANGTTTTGTTTTNTGANAGATTACTTTTTTTAACTAATGATCGAATACTTTTGGTCCCNAATCTCAGATGAAGTCCNANCTTACTTGTTCCATCTNTTTCAGGNNTATTTCTNTCTCTTTCATANTTNTTAATTATATCATNANTGAANTTAACTTTAGGTGGTTTTATATTTGATTNATTNATATCAAATNTTTTGGTATTAGTANTTAACTTTTTTAATTTTTTNNTNTTTGAAAGAAAAGTNTCAGATTTAAAATGTTTAACATCTTTATTTGAGAATTTTTCNATCCATTTTTTTGAGTATGGTGTATAAACAACGTANGGAGNGCCATCATTTTTCACTACTTCTCTTTCTTCAAANATTACTTGATCNTTNAAGNTAAA
Organism: Flavobacteriaceae bacterium; assembly: GCA_002702385.1. Lineage (GTDB taxonomy): Bacteria > Bacteroidota > Bacteroidia > Flavobacteriales > Flavobacteriaceae > Eutrophosalina. Next base: position 809 of record NZZF01000053.1, read on the forward strand.
AGATTTNATNTTGTTTGATTTTAATAATTTTTCTATTTCTTTATCTCTTTTAATTGCATAAGGTTCATANTCTTTATTCCANAAAACTGCATCAATTGAGTTTTCGNTTATAATTTTTTCAAAAATTTTGANTGGANTTCCNTAATATATATTTAATGANGAATTAAATTTTNTTAATTCCTTATNTAGATTATTTAATTGNCTTTTAATAAAAGCTAATCTGTGATCATTTGTNTCTAATTTCTTNGTTATATTTTCATCAAANATGAAAATTGGATTAACTATTTTACTTTGAGTTAAAGCTTNAAATAGACCATGATTNTCNATAAATCTTAAATCTCTTCTAAACCAAAATATAGANTGTGTANTCATTAATTTGTTTCAATANTTGAAAGTCCACCATCAATTGAAATAATTTGACCNGTCATCCAACTTGATTTTTCAGAAAGCAAATANNCAATNAAGTTAGATATGTCTTCAGGNTGNCCAATTCTCTTTAAAGGNTGTCTTTGGGAAGATTTTTCAATTTTTANNTCGTTATTCAANAATCTATTTGCNAGAGGGGTNTNAACTANNGAAGGNGCTATNACATTCACTCTAATTTTNGGTGAAAATTCAGCAGCTAATGATTTTGCAAGACCTTCNACACCTCCTTTAGCAGCAGATATACTTGAGTGAAAAGGCATTCCTCTTTGANCNGCAACAGNNCTAAATAAAACTATACTTGNTGATTCGGAGTTNTTNAANTTTTTTANTACACTTTTAATTGATTTAATAAGTCCTATTAAATTNATTTCTAAATCTTCTTTNAANGATTCAATACTCAAGCTTTTAAANGGTCTGAGATTGATACTNCCNGGNAGATAAACAAAGCCATCAATTGATTCTGGAATTGATGTNGTATCTAATTCATCATTNAGAACATCATATTTNATNTAATTNACATTTTCNGGAATAGAATNATTTGATCTGCANGCAACATAAACATTNTGTTNATNTGATATTTTATTTAAAAGNGATGANCCTATNCCNGATGAACCACCTATTATNANTATATTTTTTTTCATGATATTTCTCCAAATATTTCAATTAACTTGTTTTTTCTNTACTCAAAAATTTCANTGAGTTGNTTNCTNATAAAAAGACTGTTTAAAAATTCACCAANTATTCCTCCAGGAATTTTNTAATGTATAACATCTTCCATTTCNATTCCNTTTTCTATCTCTTTNATNAANTGTTTNTGATGCCATAATGAATATGGACCAAANCTTTGTTCATCAACAAAATATTTTTCATGCACTACATGAGTTATTTCAGTAACCCATTTTAGNGGAATATTCATNATTGGTCTTACTATATANTGTATTATTTGACCTTGATAAACAGNTNTAAGNTCACAGTCAGTNATCTTAAATTTCATGTAATCAGGTGTTATNGTTGATAAATTTTTTGGGTTTGANAGAAAACTCCANNCTTCTTCAATTGTNATAGGTAAATGTTGTTTAGTATGAATTTTAAAAATTTTCATAATATTTGTAAAAACCATANTAAAACAAAAAACATGCAAAAGTATATTATNACGTTTTTAATTTTATTGATNTNTAATTTTTCANTAGCACAAATCTCTTCCCCACAGGCAAGTCCAAGATCTAAGATCTTTCAAAAGGTTGGNNTAGTNGATATTTCAATNGATTATTCAAGACCNTCAAAAAAAGAAAGAAAAATTTTCGGAAATATAGTTCCCTNTGACGANGTATGGAGAACAGGAGCTAATCAAGCAACTGCAATTTCATTTTCTGAAGATGTAAAAGTGAACTCTAAATTATTAAANGCTGGNGAGTATTTTTTATATTCAATNCCTGATTCTGAAAAAAANGGATTAANTCTNATATTTTATGAGAAAAATAAAANCTGGGGNGCTCTTAANGAGATTGATGAAAANAAGGTTTTACTAAATGTTTTTTCAAGTTTTNTTACATTACCNTTTANTATTGAAACATTTACCATTTCAATAAANAATATTTCTAATAANGGAGCNACATTAGATTTTGCTTGGGACGATCAATTTATTTCTTACAATTTGGANGTTATGACAACTGAAAAAATGAAAAANCAGATTGATAATGTAATGTCAAATAATCCAACNAAAAATGATTTAAGCTCTGCNGCAGTATTTTATCTNGAAGAAAATATTGACATTAAACAAGCTATGAAATGGATTAATCTNGCTTATCCTGATAATAAAGAACATAGATATTGGCAGTATAGATATAAATCTTTGATTTATGAAAANGCTGGTAAAATGAAAAAAGCTATTCAATATGCAAAATTAGGTCTTGATGATGCTATTAAAACTGGTGGTCCTGANGGAATAAACACTTTAAATAGGCTAAATGATAGATTATTATTTTCTAAATAATTTTAAGCTCTCAAATATAACAGATAAGAATATTGTTACAACAGCACCAATAAAATTAAGCCATAGATAGCTTATTTCGATATTAAAGTATATAAAGAAAATTATAATTTGTGATATACATGCTGCCCAAAACACTGAGTTAGCAGTTATTTTTTTTATAAAAAATGCTACAAGAAATATTCCTAAAATAGTACCATAGAAAATAGATCCTATAATATTTACTAATTGAATTAGATTTTCAAAAAGATTTCCAATACTTGCAAAACAAATTGCTATTAATCCCCAAATAATTGTAAAAATTTTTGACATTTTTAAAAAATGTTTCTCACTTTTTTTTACAACAAGATTTCTTTTATATAGGTCTACTGTGGTTGTTGCTGCAAGAGCATTAAGTTCTGATGCTGTTGATGACATTGCAGCACAAATTATAACAGCAATTAATAGTCCAATTAGACCTCTTGGTAAATAATTTAAAATAAAGTGTAAAAACACATAATCTTTATCGTTTTTTTCGATTTTACTGTTATCGTCTATTAAACTCTTGACACTATCTCTAATTTTCATCTCTTTTTGTTGTAAAGAATTTAAGATTAAAGGATTATTTAATTTTTCCTCAAAAAATAACCTTTGAATTTCTTTTTTTTCTAGGTTAAGAGTTTTATAATCTTCTTTCAGAGCTTCAAAATCAAGTTTATGATTCTTTTCTAAATAGTCAACTGCTTGTGGATTAAAATTTAATGGTGTGTGATTAAATTCAAAAAATATAAAAACTAAAACTCCAATTAATAAAATAAAAAACTGCATCGGGATTTTAAATATCCCATTAAATACTAACCCTAATCTAATTTCTCTTACAGATTTTCCTGAAATATATCTTTGAACTTGACTTTGATCAGTCCCAAAATATGACAGAGCCAAAAATAGACCACCTGTTATACCACTCCAAAAAGTATATCTGTTGTTGGGCTCAAAAGAAAAATCTAAAATTTTCATTTTTTCTGAAACTTTAGCATAATCCAAGAGTTTAGATGTTGTTAATTGTTCTGGCAGATTATTAATGATAAAGAAAAAAACAAAAAATAAACCAAAAAATATAACAAACATTTGTTGCTTCTGTGTTATGTTAACAGCCTTAGTTCCCCCAGAAACAGTATAAATTATAACTAATAATCCAATAATTATGTTTAATAACTTTAAATCTATGTCTAATACCGATGACAGTATTATAGATGGAGCAAAAATTGTAATTCCAGCTGCAAGACCACGTTGAACTAGAAATAGTAAAGCACCAAGAGTTCTTGTTTTCTTATCAAATCTTTTTTCCAGAAATTCATAAGCTGTGAAGACTTTTAGTTTATGGTAAATTGGAACAAAGACCATACATATAATAATCATTGCGAGTGGAAGGCCTAGATAAAATTGAAGAAACCCCATTCCATCGTTGTAAGCTTGTCCTGGGGTTGATAAAAAAGTGATAGCACTAGCTTGGGTTGCCATTACTGAGATACCAATTGTGAACCAATTTGATGAATTATCTCCTTTAAGAAAAGAATTAATGTTAAGATTTTTTCTTGTTTTTACAGCACCATAAATTACTATAAAAAGGATTGTTGATATTAAAATAAACCAATCTAAATTATGCATAGCTTATTGCATTAATAGATAGAAAAAAATTAAATATATTAGGTTTAAAACTAGAACTATAGAATACTCTTTTTTCCAAGAATTCATTATATATTTTTTGAAGTTTCTTTTAATTTCCATTTACCTTGTGCTTTAAGAGTTTGTTCAATTATATCTCTTACGCATCCCATTCCACCATCTTTTATAGATATATATTCTACAATTGATCTAACCTCAGGACATGCATCATTTGGACATGTTGATAAGCCACACACTTGAAGAATATTAATATCTGGAAGATCATCACCCATAAATACAGTTTCAGAATTATTTAGATTGTATTTATCTAAAAATTTATCGTAAATCATTTGTTTATTATCAACTCCTAAAAAAACTTCTTTAACCCCAAGTCTATTTAACCTCTTTCTTACTCCTTCATTATTACCCCCGCTTATTACACATATTTTATAACCTAAATCTGTTGCAAGCTTTACAGCAATTCCATCCCTGGTACTAAATTGTCTTAATTCATTACCATTGATATCGACAGTTATAGATCCATCAGTAAATACTCCATCAACATCAAAAACAAAGTTTTTTATACTTTTTAATTTTGTTTTGTAGCTCATTGTTTATCAAATTTAGTTTTTATAATTGATTCAGTTATAGACTTGTATATATCTACATTGAAAGTTAGATTATTTTTCTTTAAAAAATTTAGATGATTCTCAATTGTTTCTAAATCATTTCTTGATGCTGGTCCAGTTTGAGCATCATAGCTAGAAATGGATTTGATCTTTAGAATTGTTTCTTCTAAAATTGGATGAATTAGATTTCTATCAATGTCAAATTTATCAAGAAGTTCTTCACTGGCAAATATCAAATGATTTGTAAAGTTATTAGCAAAAACAGCTGATAAGTGGCAAATTAATCTTTTATCACTATTCATGATAACTGTTTTTTTTGAAAGTTTGCAGCTAAAATCAATTAATTCATTGAGAATTTTTTTATTTGAAGCTTCAACTAATAGAGGAATTTTATTGAAATCAATATTTCTTTCAAAACTAAATGTTTGAAGAGGATAGATAACACCAAATTTTAATTGATTATTTAAAATTGACATATTAATACTTCCTGATGTATGTAAAACTACTCCATCATAGTTTTTAATCTGTTCACTTACAGATTTAACTGAATTATCTGAGACAGCAATGATACAAAACTTGCTGTTTTTTATTTTAGAAAAATCAGATGAATATATTTCTGAAAACTCATTAAAGTGTGAGTTTAACTTTTTAGACCTACCTAAAATTTGAATTAGTTTTAATTTTGAATTACTTTTTATCTCATTAGCAAAGTGATAAGCAACTTTTCCCGTTCCTACTATAATTACGTCTTCAATCATAAAAATAGAAAATTACAATATTTCATTTGAATGTTTTTATTAGGTTTGCAAAAAAAAATAAAATGTCAAATAAAACTTTCATGATGATTAAACCAGACGCAGTTGAAAGAGGACTAATTGGAAAAATATTAAATGATATTTCAGAGGCTGGTTTTGAAATTATTTCTTTAAAATTAACTCACTTAAGTATTGATGATGCCAAGTCATTTTATTCTGTTCACAAAGATAGACCATTCTTTAACGATTTAACTCAATATATGAGTAGAAGCCCAATAGTTGCTGCTGTTCTCAAGAAGGAAAATGCTGTTTCAGAATTTAGAAATTTAATTGGTGACACAGATCCTGTAAATGCAAAAGAAGGAACAATAAGAGCTAAATATGCTATTTCAAAAGGAGAAAACTCAGTCCATGGATCTGATAGCGATGAAAATGCAGAAATCGAGTCAACTTTTCATTTTTCAAACTAAGGCCTTTATTTAAGTATAATTTTCTTAATCAGTTCTTGTTTAATTTCTTTATTTAAGAGCTTTATAATTGCTCCTTTACTATAAATTATCTCTTGCTTTAATATTGGATTATCAACTTGTATAAATAGATTTCCATTTTTGTAGTAAATTGATTTTGTATACTTGAATATTTTATTTCCAACAGAATTTTTCCATGCTTCATTTATTTTTACATTAAAAATTCCATCAGAAATCTTCTTCTGATTTAAAAAATTATCAATCATACTTTCCATTTTATTGGTTTTGAATGTTCTTTTCATAGATTGAAAATTTTTGAGGATAAATTTAAGGTATTTAAAATTTTTTCAACCCTATCCTTATCAGTATCAGAAATTAATAATTGACCAAAGCTTGTATCATTAACAATATTAACGATATTTTTTACCCTATTAAAATCCAACTTATCAAAAATATCATCCATTAATAGAATAGGAGAACTGCCTGTCTTTTCTTTTAGGTACTCAAATTGTGCAAGTTTAAGAGCTATAATAAACGATTTTTGTTGTCCTTGACTACCAAATTTTTTAATACTAAAATTATCAATATCAAAGATCAAATCATCTTTATGAATTCCTGAGCTTGTGTACTGAAGTATAAAATCTTTTTTCAAAGAGTCTTTTAAAAGATCTTTCATGCTCTTTTCACTTAAATCGCTTTTATATGAAATTGAAACATCTTCACTTTCTGAAGAAATTTGTTTATATTTTTCGATGAAGTAGGGTTCAAATTTATCTATAAATGACTTTCTAACGTCATGAATTGGAGTTGATAATTTAATCAACTCTTCATCATAAACATCTATCATTTCCAAATTTGCTTTAGTATTGTAATTTGAATTTTTTAATAATTTGTTTCTGTTTTGAATGATTTTATTATAGTCAATTAGTTGATTCAAGTAAGTTTTATTGTTTTGAGAAATTATACTATCAATAAATTTTCTTCTTTCAAGACTACCAGCATTAATAAGATCGGTATCGTAAGGGGATATTAGAACCACAGGAATAAGACCTAAGTGACCAGATAGTTTTTTATATGCTTTGTTATTTCTTTTTAAAATTTTTTTTCCACCTCTTTTTATGCTACAAACAATTTTTTCATTTTTATCATTACATATAAAATCGCCTTCAATCAACATGAAATCTTTCTTTTTATTTATTATTTGATCATTTCTTAAATTGAAATAGCTTTTTCCAATACATAAATGAAAAATCGAATCTAGAATATTTGTCTTACCTACTCCATTATTTCCAACCAAACAATTGATTTTATTATCAAAAACAAATTCTTTATCCTCTACATTTTTATAGTTAATAACTGATAATTTATTAAGGTAATTAGAAATCATAATTCTTTAGAATCTTCTTGTAAATTAAATAAAATAATTAATTAATTATCCTTGTTGATTAGAATAAAATTTTATTTTTGCCTGAGTTATGGCTACATACAAGAAAAGATCGAAAAGAAATATATCTAAATCTAATTCAAATGCTAACTTAAGTTCAACTAAACAAGTGTTTGAGACTTTAGATGAAGGTGCTTCAAAAACTGAAATTTTTGTTAGTAAATATCAAAAATATTTAATTGGTGCAATATCATTTTTAGTTTTAGTTTTTGTTCTTTTTTTTGGTTACAATAAGTTTATTTTAGAACCTAAAGTTAATGAAGCTAATCTTGAAATTTTCACTGCACAAAAATATTTCAATCAAGCCGTAAATACTGATGATGATTCATCAGACTCATTATTTCAACTTTCATTAGAAGGTGCAGATGGAAAATTTGGTTTTATTGATATTATTGAAAATTATTCGGGAACTCCTGCTGCTAATCTTTCATCATATTACTCTGGAATAGCATATTTCAATTTAGATAAATATGATTTAGCGATTAAATATTTGAATGATTTTAACTCTAATGATCAAATTTTAAGTGCATTGTCTCTATCAACTATTGGTGATTCTTTCATACAGTTAGATCAATTGGATGATGGACTTAATTACTATGAAAAAGCTTTATCTGAAGCTTCTGAAAACACCTTTATTAAACCTCTTTTGTTGATGAAATCTGGAAATGTTGCATTGGAGCTAAATAAGAAATCAAAAGCAAGAAAATTTTTTCAAGAAATAAAGGATGATTATCCAGATTCTCAACAAGCAAGCGAAATTGAAATTAAGTTAGCTCAAGTAGATTAAAATGTCCTCTCAATTTAAACCTTCATTTGATAAGGATTACTTAATATCTGTAAAATCTAAACGTTTTGGTGTAGTATCTTCTGAGTGGAATCCTGAAATTATAAATAGGTTATTAGATGGTACATTTGATTTTTTTGATACTATTGGTTTAAATAAAAAAGATATACTTCATCATAAGGTTCCAGGTAGTTTCGAATTAATTTATGGATGTGCAAACATGAGAAGAAAATATGATTTAGATGCCATTATTGCTATTGGTAGTATAATAAAGGGTGAAACCAAACATTTTGACTTTATTTCTCAATCAGTTTGTGATGGAATAAAAGATATCAATATTACTAATGGTTGTCCAGTAATTTTATGTTTATTAACAGATGATAATTTTCAACAATCTATTGAACGCAGTGGAGGTAAACATGGTAATAAAGGATATGATTGCGCTGAAGCTGCAGCTAAGATGACTCTTATTTAAAATATTTTCTGGGAACGAAAAGCATTCCAAAACATTCTCCTCCTTCTTTATTAATGTTTTTATGATGAATTTTATGAGCTCTTCTAACACCCCTTGCATATCTATTGTCGATCTTTCTGAAAATTTTAAATCTTTGATGTATAAAAATATCATGTACTAAGAAATATGTTAGTCCATATAGAAAAATTCCAATTGCAATCGGAAGGCCATAGAAAAAGCCAAAATCAGACCAAGAAATAACAAAAAGCATACTTACAACTGCATAAAAAAGAAAAAACGTATCATTTCTTTCAAACCAAGATTTGTGATCTTTTTTGTGATGATCTTTATGTAAAACCCACAAGAAACCGTGCATAATGTATTTATGTGTAAACCATGCCATAAATTCCATTATAGAAAATGCACCAATTAAAGACAATATCCATAAAAAATTTTCCATCATAAAATATTCAACCTGTATCTTACATACGATCTAGCTAAAACATCAACTTTTTGATAATTAGGAACACGAACTCTTTCATTTTTTATCTTCATATAGGATGTTTTTTTCAACTTAATTAAGAGTCTTTTATAATACTTATAAGCAGCATAAACGCCAAATTTAGAATTGTTAGGAAGTTCATAAATACCTTTAAGTGCTTTTTTGAAATCACTTTCAATATCTTTCATTATTAACATTTTTGATTGTTCATCAAAATTCTTGAAATCTAAATTTGGAAAATAAGTTCTATTTAAGTCGTGATAATCTGCATTTAAGTCACGTAGAAAGTTAACTTTTTGAAAAGCACTTCCAAGTGCCATGGCATTTGGCTTTAATTTTTTATAAGAATCTTCATTACCACTTACAAAAACTTTTAAGCACATTAACCCTACTACATCAGCAGAACCATAGATATATTCCTTGTATTCTTTTTCAGAATTATATTTTATTTTTTTTAAATCCATTTTCATACTTTTTAAGAAAGAATCAATTAATTCGTAATCAATCTTATACTTATTTACAGTGTATTGAAAGGAATTTAAAATTGGATTTGAACTAATTTTATTTTTTAATGAAAAATTTAGTTCATCAATAAACCTATTTAAAAGCTCTTTTTTATCATAATCATGAAATGTATCAACAATTTCATCAGCAAATCTTACGAACCCATAAATATTATAGATATCTTGTCTAATACTCTTTGCTAACATTTTAGTGGCAAGACTAAAAGAAGTACTATAAGAGTTTGTAACATTCTTAGAACAATCTGCTGAAACCTTATCAAAAATTGACTTCATCGTTTATAATCAAATCTGAAACTAACTTTCCTGAAACAATAGCTGGTGGAACACCAGGTCCAGGAACTGTCAATTGACCACTAAAATACAATTTTTTTACTTTTTTACTTTTAAGTTTAGGTCTTAGAAATGCAGTTTGAGTTAGAGTGTTCGCTAAACCATATGCATTACCTCCAAAAGAATTATAGTCAGATTTAAAATCTTTGACGCAATAACTCTTTTTGAATATTATATGACTTTTAATATTTTCATTTGTTGTTTTTTCAATTCGTCTTATAACTAAATCGAAATATTTTTCTCTGATTTCATCAGTATCTTCAAGATTTGTTGCAATTGGAACCAGAATAAATAAGTTTTCACAGTTCTTTGGAGCTGTATGTTTAAAAGTTTTTGATGTGATGTTTAAATAAAATAAAGGAGATTCAGGCCATTTTGGCTTCGTATAAATCTCATCTGCATGTTTATCAAAATCAGTATCAAAAAATAAATTATGATGATCTAAATCATTAATTTTTTTATCAAGTCCAATATAGAATAAAAGTGATGATGGTGCCCAAGTTCTTTTTGACCAATATTTTTCTGAGTATTGCCTATATTTTTTGTCTAATAATTGTTCTGTATGAGAATAATCAGCACCTGAAATTAATATGTCACATTCAATTATAGATTTTTTCACTATTATTCCTGAGACAGTATTATCTTTCACTATTATTTTATCAACTGGAGAATTGTTATAAAATTTAACACCATTTTCTTTAGCAATTTTAATCATAGATTGAACAACATCATAAAAACCATTCTTAGGTTGCCATGTGCCTAATCCAAAATCAGCATAATTCATAAAATTGTAAAAAGCTGGTGTTTCAGACGGTTTTGCTCCTAAAAAAAGTACTGGAAACTGTAAAACAGATCTTAGTTTTTGATCTTTAAAAATTTTATTTATTTGACTTTTGATATTAGTAATAAATAAATTTATTTTGGAAATTGTTTGTGAATTAATAAGTTCAAAGATTGATTTTCCTGGCATTTTATATAACATATTAGTAACTGCCAGTTCGTAGTTTTTTTTTGACTCATTTAAAAACTTAATTAGTTTTTTACCACTCCCTTTTTCAATTTTTTCGAATGAATCAACTATTTCATCTATAGAATCACCAATTTTCAAATGAGTTTCATTATCAAATATTACTCTGTATGCAGGATTTAGTTTCTTAATTTCATACAAATCAGAACTTCTCTTGTTAAAATCATTAAAAAATCTTTCAAAAACATCAGGCATCCAATACCAGCTAGGACCCATATCAAATGTAAATCCATTCTCTTTAAATTGTCTCGCTCTACCACCAAAATCTAAGTTTTTTTCATAAATACTAACATCAAAGCCTGCTTTAGCTAGGTAACATGATGTAGATAGAGATGAAAATCCTGACCCAATAATGATAACTTTTTTTTTCAATTTCAGATTTAAATGATTGTGCACACGAGAGGACTCGAACCTCCAAGGGATATTTCCCACTAGGCCCTCAACCTAGCGCGTCTACCAGTTCCGCCACGTGCGCTAGAGTAGTGACCTGGCTGGGGTTCGAACCCAGGACCCTCTCCTTAAAA
>NZZF01000054.1 GCA_002702385.1 Flavobacteriaceae bacterium
AATTCTAGAATTTGTACAACTTCCTATGAAAACATAATTAATTTTCTTTCCAATAAGGCTTTCACCTGATTTGAATCCCATGTAGTCTAAAGATTTCAAGTAAGATTTATTATTGTGATTAGGTATTTTATCATTGTATTTCATACCCATCCCTGGATTAGTTCCATAGGTTAACATTGGGTAAATATCAGAAGCATTAAATGAATATTCTTGATCAAATATTGCATTTTTATCTGTTTTTAATTTATTCCAAGTTTCTATTTTAGAGTTTAATTGATCACCCTTTGGTGAATATTCTCTCTTCTCTAAATATTTATATGTTATTTCATCAGGTGCAATTATCCCACCTCTCGCTCCCATTTCTATACTCATGTTACAAACAGTCATTCTTCCTTCCATTGACATTTTTTCAAAAACACCTCCACTGTACTCTACAAAAAAACCTGTTCCACCATTAGTTCCAAGCTTTGATATTATGTAAAGAATTATATCTTTTGGAGTAACATTTTTATTTAGTTTTCCATTGACGCTTATTCTCATTTTTTTTGGCTTATTAAGCAATAAACATTGACTAGCAAGCACTTGTGCGACTTGACTTGTTCCTATTCCAAAAGCTATTGCGCCAAATGCTCCATGAGTAGAAGTGTGGCTATCTCCACATACAATTGTCATTCCTGGTTGAGTAATTCCAAGTTCTGGACCTATAACATGAACAATTCCTTGATTAGGATTTCCCAAGCCAAATAAGTCTATATCATGTTCCAGACAATTTAATTTTAATTTTTCAACTTGATTTTTAGACAGCTCATCCTTGATAGGAAGATGTTGATTTAAAGTTGGAACATTATGGTCAACTGTAGCAACAATTTTATTTGGATCAAAAACTTTAATATTTTTTCTTTTGAGTTCATCAAAAGCTTGTGGACTAGTAACTTCGTGAATAAAATGCTTATCGATTAAAAAGATATCAGGACCATTTTCAATACTTTCTACAATATGCGAATCCCAAACTTTATCAAAAAGTGTTTTTGACATAGAATTATATATTAGATAATTTTATTATATGAGGTAAATCATTGTCAGTGACTTCTTTTTTTATATCAGCAAATTTTAAAAATTCATTATATACCTTATCTAACTGGATTTTTGTTAAATCATAACCAATATTTTTTGCTCTAAAAGCTAAAGCGGCTCTTCCACTTCTTGCTGTTAATACAATAGCAGATTCATTAACCCCAACATCATGGGGGTTGATTATTTCATAAGTTTCTCTATTCTTTATAACACCATCTTGGTGAATTCCTGAGCTATGTGCAAATGCATTAGACCCGACAATAGCTTTATTTGGTTGAACAATCATTCCCATAAGTTCTGAAACCATTTGACTTGTATCATATAAGAGCTTAGAGTTTATATTGGTATCTAGATTTAATTCATTATGTTGTCTTAAAACCATAACCACTTCTTCTAATGATGTATTACCAGCTCTTTCACCAATTCCATTCATAGTACACTCAACCTGTCTAGCTCCATTTATAACACCCTCAATAGAGTTAGCTGTAGCTAGACCTAAGTCATTATGACAATGGCAAGAAATAATAGCTTTATCAATATTTGGAACATTATTTATTAAGTATTTAATTTTCTTTCCATATTCGCTAGGAAGACAATAACCTGTTGTATCTGGGATATTTAAGACTGTAGCTCCAGCATCTATTACTTTCTCACAAACTAATGCTAAAAAATCATTATCTGTTCTACCAGCGTCTTCAGCATAAAATTCTATATCATCAACAAATTTTTTTGCATACTTTACAGCAGCTATAGCTCTTTCAAGAATATCCTTTCTATTAGAGTTAAACTTATGTTTAATATGAGAGTCTGAGGTGCCAATGCCAGTATGAATTCTTGGTTTAATAGCATTTTTTAGTGATTCAGCTGCAACTTCAATATCTTTTTTTACAGCTCTAGTTAAACCACAAACACTTGCGTTTTTTACAATTTTAGAAATTTCAACAACTGAATTAAAATCTCCAGGGCTTGATATTGGAAAACCAGCTTCAATTATATCAACACCGAGATAATCTAGCCTTTCAGCTATTACAAGTTTTTGCTTTGTTTCAAGTTTACATCCAGGAACTTGTTCACCATCTCTCAGAGTAGTATCAAAAATCTTAACAGTATCTTTTTGCATTAACTTTCAATGAAGCGCTAAATTAATAAATATGATGACAAATCATAAATGTTTTTACAAACTATTCCAGATTTTTAAATCAGGAAAACTTGCTTCAATTTTTAATTGTTTTTTCGTTACCGGATGAATAAATTCTAAACTTTTAGAGTGTAAGCATATACTTAAATCTTTATTAGGTCTTTTTGCTCCATACTTAATATCACCCATTATTGGACTACTAATATTTGAAAGTTGAGTTCTTATTTGATGATGTCTTCCAGTCTCCAAGTTAATTTTCAATACATTATAATTATCTAATTCTTTAACTAGTGTATAATTCAAAATACTTTCTTTGGATCCTTTTGTTTCTTTATTAACAACAAATGATTTATTTTTTTTTTCATTTTTTTTAAGAAAATTTATAAGTCTATCTGATTTTTTTATTGGATGCTTTTCAGTAATGGCTAAGTAAGTTTTTTTTATCTCTCTATTCCTTAATATTTTATTCATTCTCTCTAGACACTTGCTGGTTTTAGCAAGAATTAATAAACCACTTGTTGGCCTATCTATTCTATTAACTAATCCAAGAAAAACATTTCCTTTTTTATTGTATTTTAATTTAATGTAATTCTTGCAAAGTTCTAATATAGATTGATCACCAGTTTTGTCTGATTGAGAAAGTTGTCCAGGTTTTTTGTTAATTATAAGAAAATGATTGTCTTCAAAAACAATTTCCATTTAGTACATTTCATTTTTGTTGGGAAAATCAAGATTTTTTACATCATCTACATAATTTTGGATAGCTGATTTTACAGTTGAGTTTAGATCTAAATATCTTCTTAAAAATCTAGGATTAAATTCGTTAGTTAAACCTAATAAATCATGAAGAACTAGAACTTGACCGTCAACATGATTTCCAGCACCAATACCAATTAATGGTAGATTTGTTTCTTTACTGACCTTTTTTGATAAATCAGAAGGTATTTTTTCAAGAACGGTAGCGAAACACCCTTTATCCTCTAAAAATTTAGCATCCTGAACTAACTGTTTAGCCTCTTCTTCTTCCCTAGCTCTTACGCTGTAAGTTCCAAACTTGTAGATAGATTGTGGAGTTAATCCTAAATGTCCCATCACTGGTATTCCAGCCTTGATGATTTTATCAATTGAATCTCCAATTTCACTTCCACCTTCCATTTTTACAGCATGGGCTCCCGATTCTTTCATTATTCTAATAGCTGATCTTAGGGCTTCTGTGGGATCAGATTGATATGACCCAAATGGTAAATCAACTACAACTAAAGCTCTTTTAACTGCTTTTACAACTGAGGAAGCATGATATATCATTTGGTCAAGTGTGATAGGGACTGTAGTTTCATTTCCCGCAATTACATTTGATGCTGAATCACCGACGAGTATTACATCTATATTGGCTTCATCTACAATTCTAGCAAATGTAAAATCATATGCTGTTAACATACTGATTTTTTCACCTTTTGATTTCATTTCATGAAGTGTGTTGGTGGTAATTCTTTTATACATCTTAAAATATTTCCAGCAAATTTATTCAAATAAATTAAATAGTACTGACATTGTGGCAGTAAATAAGACTGGCATAATCATTGAACTTTAATGTAAAAAATATTTATTATGAGTAAAATTATAGGAATTGATTTAGGAACAACCAACTCTTGTGTTTCTGTTATGGAAGGAAATGAGCCAGTTGTTATCCCCAATGCTGAAGGAAAAAGAACAACTCCTTCTGTTATTGCTTTTGTAGAAGGTGGTGAAATCAAGGTTGGAGACCCAGCAAAAAGACAGGCTGTAACCAATCCAACTAAAACTATTTCATCTATTAAAAGATTTATGGGAAGTAAATTTTCAGAATCAAAAAATGATGCAAAAAGATCTGCTTACAAAGTAGTTAAAGGTGATAATGATACTTCAAGAGTTGACATCGATGGTAGATTATATACTCCTCAAGAATTATCTGCCATGATTTTACAAAAAATGAAAAAAACAGCTGAAGATTATTTAGGAACTTCAGTTACAGAAGCTGTAGTTACAGTTCCTGCATATTTCAATGATGCTCAACGTCAAGCAACAAAAGAAGCTGGAGAAATTTCAGGTCTTAAAGTACAAAGAATCATTAATGAACCTACTGCTGCAGCTCTTGCTTATGGTTTAGATAAATCAGGAAAAGATCAAAAAATTGCAGTTTATGACTTAGGAGGTGGAACTTTTGATATTTCAATTTTGGAACTTGGTGACGGAGTTTTCGAAGTATTATCAACGAATGGCGATACTAGACTTGGTGGTGATGATTTTGATGAGGCTATTATACAATGGTTGGCATTTGAATTTGAGGAGGAACAAGGTGTTGATTTGAGAAAGGATCCAATGGCATTACAAAGACTTAAAGAAGCAGCTGAAAAATCAAAGATTGAATTATCCTCTTCAACACAAACTGAAATTAATTTACCATATGTAACTGCTACAGAGTCAGGTCCTAAGCACCTTGTTAAGACACTTACAAGAGCAAAATTTGAACAATTATGTGCAGATTTAGTTAAAAGATCAATGGAACCTGTCAAAAAAGCAATTAAGGATGCTGGGATTGATAAAAAAGATATTGATGAAGTAATTCTTGTTGGTGGTTCAACTAGAATTCCAATAATTCAAAGCGAAGTAGAAAAGTTTTTTGGAAAAAAACCTTCTAAAGGTGTTAATCCTGATGAGGTAGTTGCAGTAGGTGCAGCAATTCAAGGAGGAGTATTAACAGGAGATGTTAAGGATGTCTTATTGTTGGACGTAACACCTTTATCATTAGGAATTGAAACAATGGGCGGCGTGATGACTAAACTTATTGAATCGAACACTACCATACCTTCAAAAAAATCTCAAGTTTTTTCTACTGCTGCTGATAATCAACCCTCTGTTGAAATACATGTACTTCAAGGTGAGAGATCAATGGCGAAGGATAATAAGACTATAGGAAGATTTCACCTAGATGGAATCCCACCATCGCCTAGAGGTGTACCGCAAATTGAAGTTACTTTTGATATTGATGCCAATGGAATAATTCAGGTAACAGCTCTTGATAAAGCGACTAATAAGTCTCAAGATATTAGAATCGAAGCCTCTTCAGGTCTTACTGAAGAAGAAATTGAAAAAATGAAAAAAGAAGCCGAAGCGAATGCAGATTCTGATAAAAAACTTAAAGAAGAAGCGGATACTTTAAATTCAGCAGATACTATGATATTTCAAACAGAAAGTCAACTCAAAGAATTTGGTGAAAAACTTTCTGATGATAAGAAAAAGCCAATTGAGGAAGCTTTAGAAGCTCTAAAAAAATCTTATGAATCAAAAGATCTTGATTCAATAAAGACAGACTTAGAGAAAATTAATGAAGCATGGAAAAATGCCTCTGAAGAGTTATATAAGGCTCAAGCTGAATCTTCAAAGAATGATGGCGCATCTCCTGGAAATGAAAAAGCTAATAAGAAAGATGGGGAAGATGATGTTCAAGATGTAGACTTTGAGGAAGTTAAGTAAAATTTTATTGCAAATTAAAACGTGTCTAATTGACACGTTTTTTTTTGTAGGTAAGTTAATTATGAGTAAAAATCAAAAACTAAAAATTATAAACAAAGTCAATAATAATACATTGATGGAGCATTTGAATATTGAGTTTATTGATGTAGGAAATGATTATTTGACCGCAAAAATGCCTGTAAGTTCAAAAGTTCATCAACCTGATGGAGTTTTACATGGAGGAGCAACCGTAGCACTTGCTGAGTCAGTTGGAAGTGCTGCTTCATTTTTATTTATAAATCCTTTAAATCAAAGTATAAGAGGATTAGAAATTTCAGCAAATCATGTAAGATCAGCCAAAAAAGGTCATGTTTATGCTACTGCAAATCCAATTCATATTGGTAAAAAAACACACCTTTGGGANATAAAAGTTATAGATGACGACTCTAATTTAATTTCACATTGTAAACTTACAACCATAGTAGTTGATAAAAAATAATTTATAGACTTAAATAATTTGTTTCAATAGTTTAAATTTGCGCTTTAAATTAAATAGATGAAAAGTGTAATTATATGTGATCTTGAAGGAGTCATAGAGAAAATTAATCCTGATGGCGAAAAATTATTTGGATATAAAAAAGATGAACTCGTAGGAAAGAAAAGAGTTTCTTTATTCTCTGCAGGAGAAATTGTTATTCAAAATGTAGGAATGTGGNTATCTCAAGCAAACAAACATGGCGAATATTCTACTAANACATATTTTATTAATAAGAATGGTAATAAATTTAATGCTCAAATTAAAATTACTCCAACCTTTGCAAATGGAAAAAACAATCCTCAAACAGGATATTGTGGTATTACAGTACCNATTGANGAGGAAGTTGAAATACCTATTAAGTTTTCAACAATTTTTATAAAATGGGCTTTTGCTATTACTAGGGGTGGTTTTACAAGCGCTTCATTATTTCCAATATTTGCTGTTGCAGCATTTCTGGCTGGTTCAGGCAATGATCTTTTTAATATTACATCATTAATTTTATGTTCCTTAGGTATAGTTTTTTTACATGTTTCATCTAATCTGTTTAATGATTACTATGATGTAAAAGATGGTACAGATGGCGCAAATACCGAATACTTTAATGCTGGATTAAATTCTACAGTTTTAGAAGGAGCACAACTTTCTGGTGGAAGCAGATCAATTGAATTAGGTTTAATTACATTAGATGGTACATTATCTTTAGCAAGAAAGATGATGTTATCAGCTATATTAGTTACTGCAATATTACTCTTTAATAGTTATAATATAACTGATAGTTTTTCTAATGCCCAGAATGCATTGATTCTTGGTTTAGTTGGTGGTTTATTAGGATATTTTTATACTGCAAGACCNTTAAGATTAGTTTCAAGAAGAGGTCTAGGTGAGGTTGCTATCTTTTTAGCTTTTGGGCCTGTATTAACTTTGGGATCATTTTATGCTATTTCAAGTACAACAGTTGAAATGTTTTCTGAGNATTTTTATAATGCTATTTACTTAGGTATTCCTTTTGGATTTTTAACTACAAATATTTTATACATAAATCAATTCCCTGATACTGTTAGTGATGCAAAAACTGGAAAAAATCATTTAATAGTAACTTTTGGAAAGAAAGCTGCTAGATGGGGATATTTAGTTATTTTGATAGCTGCGTTTGCATCATCATTCCTTTTATCATCGTTTCTTGAAAGTAATATAGAAAATTTCAATTCTTTGTTTTTTAATGTAGGAAATGGATTATTGTTTTTATATGGATTTTTAGCATTTATTAACCTGAACAAAAATTATGAATCTAGGGAATTAATACATTCTAATTTAAAGACTATTTACCTACAAATTTTTTATGGAATGTTTATTTTATTTGCTGTATACTTTATACCTTACATTCAATCAATATTATAAATAACATATGTTTATTGAACAAGCATTAGACTTTAAAAATGATTGGTGGAGATATTTCATTGGTTTCATTATTATTTTCCTTTTCTGGCAATTTATAGGAGCTATCCCATTAATAATTGGGATGATATCTCAGATGGATTTCTCTGATTTAGAAAGTCTACAAGCTTTAGAAAACCCTAATGATATGTTTTCTATGATTGGAAGTAAAAATACAGTTTTAACACTGCTTTTATTTTCTTTCCTAGTTGGATTTTTAGGTTTATTTATTGTTGTAAAAAATATTCACAATCAAAATTTTAAGTCTTTAATTACCTCAAGAAAAAAGGTTGATTATTCTAGAATTCTTCATTGCTTCCTAGTAATATTTACACTTAATTCTTTAATGATTTTTATATCATATTTAATTTCTCCTTCATCCTTTGAATATAATTTTCAGTTAGAACCATTTTTGATTTTACTTCTAATATGTATTTTACTNCTACCTTTTCAAACAACATTCGAAGAATTATTAGTGAGAGGGTATTTATTGCAAGGATTTGGTATTGCTTTTAAAAGTAGAGCAGTAGCTTTTATCATCCCATCTGTTATTTTTGGTTTTTTACATATTTTAAACCCTGAAATTGATAAACTTGGTTATGGATTTCTTGTAGCCTATGTTTTGATGGGTATGACATGGGGAATTTTCACCTTAATGGATGATGGAAATGAACTAGCTATTGGAGCTCATTATGCAAACAATTTAGTTGTTTTTTTATTTTTAACAGCTGATTGGCATGCTGTACAAACAAATGCAGTATTTATTTCTGTTGAAGAACCAACTATACTTAGTATGATAATTCCAATGTTTATTTATTATCCAATTTTAATTTTTTACTTTTCAAAAAAGTATAATTGGACAAATTGGTCAGAAAAATTATTTGGTAAAATAAATATTAATTATGAGTCTTAATAAAAATTCAATCTTCGCTTGGGCTTCCTTTATATTAACACTTTTAGGAATTGCATTAATTCTTTTAGGGGTTTTAAAATATCCTGAATATGCTATTGGATTTTCAGTTGTTGGAGTAGGTTTTATAGCAATTGGTTGGGCATTCAATGCATTAAAAGGAAGAATTTAGATCATTTTTTCTGGATTTACCCATTCATCAAATTCTTTTTCACTAAGATATCCAGATTTTAATGCCTCGACTTTGAGTGTTGTTCCGTTTTTATGAGCATTATTTGCTATTTCTGCAGCTTTATAATATCCNATTTTTTTATTTAATGCAGTTACCANCATTAATGAGTTATTCAAATGCTCTTTAATTTTCTTCTTATTAGCCTTTAATCCTTTCAAACAGTTTTNATTAAAACTATCGCAAGCATCTGCAATCAAATGGGCAGATTCAATAAGTTTGTGAGCAAGNACAGGNTTAAAAACATTTAATTCTAGATGTCCTTGACTTCCTGCGATAGTTACAGTACTNTCATTACCCATNATTTGAGTACATACCATCGATAGAGCTTCACACTGNGTTGGGTTAACCTTTCCTGGCATTATAGAACTTCCTGGCTCATTTGATGGAANTATTAGTTCTGCAAATCCTGATCTTGGACCACTTCCAAGCAATCTAATGTCATTTGCTATTTTAAATAAAGAAACTGCTATTTGTTTTAATGCTCCATGAGTTTCAACTAATGCATCATTTGAAGCNATAGATTCAAATTTATTTTNTGCAGGNTTAAAGTCAATNTTTGTTTGATTACATATGTTTTTAACAACNATTTTATCAAAATTTAATGGNGTGTTTAAACCAGTACCTACAGCTGTTCCNCCNATTGCTAATTCTTTAAGATGAGAGAGACTGTTTTTAAGAGATTTTAAGCCATGAGATATTTGTGATTCATAACCTGAAAACTCTTGNCCNAAAGTTAANGGAGTNGCATCCATAAGATGAGTTCTTCCAATTTTAACATCTTTACTNAANTCATTNACCTTTNAATTTAGAGTTTTNATAAAATTTTCAATTGANACNATTGTTTTTTCAAGTAAAAGCTTNGTAACNGCGATNTTTATTGCTGTTGGAAAAGAATCATTTGAAGATTGAGACATATTNACATCATCATTTGCTTTTAAAAATTTATCATCAANTAAAGTTTTTCCTAAAATAATATTNNCTCTATTAGAAATTACCTCATTAACATTCATGTTTGTTTGTGTACCAGANCCNGTTTGCCATATGACTANAGGAAATTCATTATCNTGANNTCCTTCTAANATTTCNTCACATACTTCACTTATCAATTTCATTTTTTTNTTATCAAGAATTTTTGATTCNTGATTAGCNTNTGCACATGATTTTTTAAGNATAGAGTATGCTTTTATAATTTCNATTGGCATTGAACTTGGNNTACCAATCTTGAAATTTTCNATNGATCTTTGAGTTTGAGGACCCCAAAGNGAATTTTCTGGAATTTTTACTTCTCCAAGAGTATCAGATTCTNTTCTATACTTCATTAATTTAATTTATANTACAAATTTACAAAATACTGATTTAAATATGTTGATAAAGTATTTTCTAACCTTTTAAANTATNAATTATATNGTTATCTTTGTGNTATGTTTGAATTTGATCANTACNTAGGTTTNTTAATATTTATGACAATTTTGACTATGGGTTTTTGGCTCATGATTCTTCTTTTAGGTTTTATTATACCTTATTGGGTAACAGGTTCCTTTTTTGAATGGCTAAAGGAAAGAAAGAAGAAATAATAATTATATTCTTATTCCATATTTTTTTAATTCTTCAACCATTTGCTTACTATTTTTATAGTGAATAGCATTAATTTTTGCTTTTCGCGCTCCAAAAACATTAGAGCTATTATCATCAATAAAAATTGCATCCTCAGGTATAATCGAATGTTTTTTAATTATATAATCATAAATTTCTAAATCAGGCTTGATCATTTTAATTTCACCAGAAACAACTATATCTTCGAATAAATTCAGAAAATCAAACTTTTTTATTGCTATTGGAAAGGTTTCGTGACTCCAATTTGTTAAGGCTAAAACCTTATAATTTTTAGACTTTACTAGCTTTTTGAGAACATTTACAGTTTCAACAATTTCATCTTTTAACATATCTTCCCATCGACCGTAATAGATTTTGATCAGTTCTTCAAATTCTGGAAATTCTAATATTTTTTCTCTCGTAGCTTTTTTCATTGAATGACCTTTGTCTTGCATTAAATTCCATTTATTTGTACAAATATTTTTGAAAAACCATTCCATTTTAGAATCGTTTTTAAAAATATCTTTATATACATATCTAGGGTTCCAATCAATTAAAACACCACCTAAATCAAAAATAATCGTATTAATTTTCTTCATTGTTGTTTGACATTAAAAAGGATTTAAGAAATGGGTCAATATTACCATCTAAAACAGATGAAGCATCTCCAATTTCAGTACTTGTTCTTACATCTTTAACCATTTTATAGGGATGAAGAACATAATTTCTTATTTGTGACCCCCATTCAATTTTTTTCTTGTTATCCTCAATTTTTTTTCTTGCCTCTAGTTTTTTATTTAGCTCAATTTCATAAAGCTGAGATTTCAGTAGAAGTAATGCTTTATTTTTATTATCAAGCTGTGATCTTGTTTCTGAGTTTTCAATAACTATCCCAGTTGGAATATGTTTTAATCTGACAGCTGTTTCAATTTTATTTACACTCTGTCCACCTGCTCCACTTGATCTCATCGTATCCCATTCAATTTCAGAATTATTAATTTCTATCTCTATACTTTCATCCACTAGTGGATATACATAAACTGAGGCAAATGAAGTATGTCTTTTTGCATTACTGTCAAAAGGTGATATTCTTACCAATCTATGTACACCATTTTCACCTTTTAACCATCCAAATGAATAATCACCTTGAATTTCAATTGTAATTGTTTTTATACCTGCGACATCTCCATCAACTAAATTAAGTTGTTTTGTTTTAAATCCTCTTTTTTCACACCACATCATGTACATTCTTGTTAACATACTAGCCCAATCACAACTTTCAGTTCCACCAGCACCTGCGGTTATCTGCAACACGGATGATAATTCATCACCTTCCGATGATAGCATGTTTTTAAACTCTAATTCTTCAAGTGTTTTTTTGCATTTTTCATAAATTTCTATTAAACTATTCTCGAGAACTTCCTTGTTTTTAAAATATTCATAAGTGATCTCAAGCTCATCACACAATGATTCAGCTAGTTCAAAACCAACCACCCAGTCTTTTATTGATTTTATTTTTTTTAAAATAATTTGAGCTTCAGAATTATCATTCCAGAAATCTGGATTAAGTGTTTTTTCTTCTAGATTTGAAATTTCAATTCTTTTATTTTCTAAGTCAAAGATACCGTCTTAGAGACCCAAGACGTTGAATTAAATTTTTAATATTATCTGTAGTAATCAAAACATTCCAAAATTAAATAAATTAATTGTTTTAATATTAATCATAAACTATATTTAACATAAGTAGATTAAAAATCATTAATTAATGATGAATGTGAATTTAATAAGTGATACAGTAACAAAGCCAACACAAGGTATGATGGAAGCTATGTTTAATGCTCAAGTTGGAGATGATGTTTTTAAAGAAGATCCCTCTGTAAATGAATTAGAGGAGAAGGTTGCAAATCTTTTTGGTATGGAAAAAGCACTATTTTTTCCATCCGGAACAATGACAAATCAGACGGCTATAAAAATTTTAACAAATCCTGGAGATCAACTCATTTGCAGTAAATATGCTCATGTTTATAATTATGAGGGTGGGGGAGTAAGCTTTAATTCTGGTGTTTCTTGTAAGTTGATAGATGGTGATAGAGGATTATTTAATTTTGAAGATGTATTAAAATCTATAAATCCTCCAGATTTCTACCATAGTCCTAAAACTAGCTTGGTTTGTATTGAGAATACAACTAATAAAGGTGGTGGAGCATGCTGGGATATTATCGAGTTGAAAAAAATTAAGAAAATATGTGATGAAAACAACCTATTCTTTCATCTGGATGGTGCTAGAATTTGGAATGCTTTTGTTAAGAATAAAATTAATTTTAAAGAATATGGAAAACTCTTTGATACAATTTCTGTTTGTCTTTCAAAGGGATTGGGTTGTCCAGTAGGATCACTTCTTCTTACTTCATCTCAATATTTTGAAAATGCCTTGAAAATTAGAAAAATTCTTGGTGGTGGAATGAGGCAATCAGGATATTTGGCAGCCTGTGGAATATATGCTTTAGATAATAACATTAATCGACTTAAAGATGATCATCTTAAAGCTAAAGAAATTGAAAGTGTTTTAAGTAAACTAGATTACATTAAAAAAGTAGAACCTGTAGAAACTAATATTGTAATTTTTGAATTAGATGACAAATTTTCCTCATCTATTTTTCAAAATAAATTATCAGAGAAAGGAATTGAAATTATAAGTATGGGTGATAATAAATTGAGAGTAGTAACTCACCTTGACTATAATCAGGAACAGCATGAATATTTTCTTGAATGCATAGATAATATTCATTACAATTTTTAAAAAATTTATCAAAAACAATAATTTGATGTATTTTTGCGCAGTGATGTTCAAAATGATGCATGAA
>NZZF01000055.1 GCA_002702385.1 Flavobacteriaceae bacterium
TTTTCTATTGGATGAGATGATGTTAAATTATCATATTCATTTAATTTTTCCTCATTAAAAGTATATGAATTAGGAATATTTTCACCAATAAAACCTCTTTCCAATTCATTCATAAAACCTTTTAATAATGGAAGACACTCATGGTTAAATAAATAGCAGCCATATTCAGCAGTGTCAGAAATTATTCTATTCATTTCATATAATTTTTTTCTAGCTACAAGATTTGCAATTAAAGGCAACTCATGTAATGATTCATAGTATGCTGATTCGTCTATTATTCCATTGTTAACCATTGTTTCAAATGCTAACTCAACACCTGACTTAACAAATGCAATCATTAATATACCTTTGTCAAAAAAATCTTGATTTGAGATATTTTCAGATCCAGAGGGAGTTTTTTCAAATAATGTATCTCCAGTCTCTTCACGCCATTTTAATAAATTATGATCATCATTTTCCCAGTCCTTCATCATTCCTGTAGAAAATGTACCATCTAAAATATCATTCATATGCTTATTAAACAATGGGGTCATTATATCTTTTAATTGTTCTGAAAGCTCATGAACGGCATATCTTGATTTGTCATCTAATCTGTTTATCATTCCAGTTATTCCATTATGCTTCAATTCTTCAGTAATTGTTTCCCAACCAAATTGAATTAATTTCACTGAAAATGATTTATCAAAGCCTAAACTTAACATCTTCTCAAAACACAACAATGAACCAGTTTGTAAGACACCACACAATATAGTTTGTTCACCCATTAGATCGGATTTTACCTCAGCTACAAAAGAAGATTCAAGAACACCAGCTCTGTGACCACCAGTAGCTACCGCATACGCTTTAGCTAATTCTAATCCGTTGTTGTGTGGATCGTTTTCAGGATGGACAGCTATTAATGTTGGAACTCCAAAGCCTCTTAAATATTCTTCTCTAACCTCAGTTCCAGGACATTTCGGAGCTACCATTATTACAGTAATATCGTTTCTGACTATAGTACCTTCTTCAACAATATTAAAACCATGAGAAAAAGATAAAACTGAATTTTTTTTCATTAATGGAACTACGTTAGAAACAACATTTGTATGGTTTTTATCAGGTGTTAAATTTATAACAATATCCGCTTCAGGAATTAAATCCTCAAAATTACCAACATTAAAATTATTTTCTTTCGCATTTAAATATGACTCTTTTTTTGAATCAATTGATGATTGTCTAAGAACATAAGAAATATCTAGACCTGAATCCCTCATATTTAAACCTTGATTTAAACCTTGAGCTCCACATCCAACAATAACAATTTTTTTTCCAAGTAAAGCATTAACACCATCAGAAAATTCATCATTATTCATAAAGCGACACATGTTTAACTGATTTCTCTTTTCTATTTCACTTAATTTATTGAAATAATTTCCCATATAATTTATTTTAATTTTAAAAATTTTGAAATCTCCATTGATTTTTTTGAAACTGAAATTCTTCCAGATCTTACAAACTGTAACAATCCGTAAGGTTTAAGTTTTTGATATAAATCTTCTGTTTCCTCCCTCCAACCTGTTTTTTCAATTACAAAATATTCAGGTTTTACAGTTACCATATTAGCTCTACTTTCTTTAATAATATTTTGTATTTGTCTTTCTTCAAATAATGATTCAGATTTAACCTTATATAAAGCTGTTTCAAGAAATATTGTTTCATCATCAGTATGATAAAATGCAGCAATAACTTCAATCTGTTTTTCAATCTGTTTTACTAACTTTTTAATTTGATTAAAATCAACATGAACTACGATAATAAATCTATAAATATTTGATATTTCAGATTCAGAACATGTAATACTTATAATATTAATATGTCTCTTTAAAAAAATTGCAGAAATTCTATTTAATAAACCAACATTATCCTCAGTGTAAATTGATATAGTATACTTATTTAACTCCATATTATTCTAATCTTATATCTGAAACAGATGATCCAGAAGGTATCATAGGAAAAACATTCTCCTCTTTAACTACACATACCTCTAATAAGTATGGTCCATCAAATTCTATCATTTCTTTGACCGAACTTTCTAATTCCTCTCTATTTTCAACTCTTTTAGATTCAATAAAATAGCCTTTAGAAATAGTAACAAAATCAGGATTAACAAGCTCTGTTGAAGCGTATCTTTTATCAAAAAATAATTGTTGCCATTGTCTAACCATTCCTAAAAATTCGTTATTTAAAATAACAATTTTAACTGCCGCACGAGTTTGAAAAATTGTACCAAGTTCTTGAATAGTCATTTGAAAACCACCATCTCCAATTACAGCAATAACTTCTCTTTTATCATCTCCAATTTTTGCACCTAATGCAGCGGGTAATGCAAATCCCATAGTACCCAAGCCACCAGAGGTAATATTTGATTTACTGAGATTAAACTTTGTATATCTACATGCTACCATTTGATGTTGCCCAACATCAGTAACTAAAATTGAATTTCCATCAGTATTATTATTTATAGACTTAATAACCTCAGCCATTGAAATTCCACCATTCTTTTTATTGTATTCTTTATCTATTACTTTATTAAATTCAATTTCATTTAATTTTCTAAACTTATCAAGCCATGATTTATGTTTATTATTCTTAATCTTGGGAAGTATTCGGCTTAGTGTTTCTTTTACATCTCCTAAAACAGCAATATCAACTTCTACATTTTTATTTATTTCTGCAGGGTCAATTTCAAAATGAATAATTTTAGCTTGTTTAGCATAAGTATTCAAATCACCAGTTACCCTATCATCAAACCTCATACCTATGGCAATTAATAAATCACATTCATTTGTTAATTTATTTGGACCATAATTTCCATGCATTCCTAACATCCCTACATTTAAAGGATGATCAGTTGGAATAGCAGATAATCCTAAAATTGTCCATGCTGATGGAATTCCTGATTTTTCAATAAAACTTAAAAACTCTTTCTCTGCATTTCCTAAAATAACACCTTGACCCCAAACAATAAATGGTTTTTTAGAATTATTAATTAAATCAGCAGCAGCAGAAATCGATTTTGAATCAATTGTTGGAATAGATTTATAGCTTCTGATATTATTACATTTTTTATACTCAAATTTATCTAACATCTCAAACTGTGCATCTTTTGTGATATCAATCAATACAGGACCAGGTCTTCCAGACTTTGCAATATAAAATGCTTTAGCAATTACTTCAGCAATTTCAGATGCTTTTGTGATTTGATAGTTCCATTTAGTAACTGGAGTTGAAATTCCTATAATATCAGTTTCCTGGAAAGCGTCAGATCCTAATAGGTACGACGCAACTTGTCCAGTAATACATACCATTGGAGTTGAATCAATTTGAGCATCAGCAATTCCTGTTACCAAATTGGTAGCACCAGGACCTGAAGTTGCAATTGCAACACCAACTTTTCCTGATGATCTAGCAAAACCTTGGGCAGCATGAGTCGCACCCTGCTCATGCCTTACTAAAATGTGATGTATTTCATTTTCAAACTTATATAACTCATCGTATACAGGCATTATTGCACCACCAGGATATCCAAACAAAACATCAACACCTTCATTAATTAATGATCTAATAACCGCTTCAGCTCCCGATATTTTTTTCAATTTTAATAATTTAAGTAGTTACACATCCATTAGAAGCATCAGAAACTAATTTCGAATACTTTGTAAGAACACCATTAGAAACTTTTAAGGTTGGCTTAACCCAACTGTTTTTTCTTTGTTTTAATTCATCTTCATCAATCAATACATTGATTTCATTCTTTTCTGCATCAATCACAACAATATCGTTATTTTTTATTAGTGCTATATTACCTCCTACAAAAGCCTCAGGGCTTATATGACCAACAACAAATCCATGGGTTCCTCCAGAAAATCTACCATCAGTAATCAATGCAACCTCTTTTCCTAATCCAGCTCCAACAATTGCTGATGTTGGCTTAAGCATTTCAGGCATTCCTGGACCGCCTTTTGGACCTTCATATCTTATTACAATTACATCACCTTTATTAATTAGGCCTTTGCTTATTGAATTATTTGCTTCTAATTCTGAATCAAAGACTTTAGCAGAACCTTTAAAATAAAGACCTTCTTTTCCTGTAATTTTTGCAACAGAGCCATTATTAGCTAAGTTTCCATATAAAATTCTAATATGTCCTGTTTCTTTTATAGGATTATTAACTGGCATTATAATTTTTTGATTTTCTTTCAATCCATTAACGTCTTTTAAATTTTCTTCTATTGTTTTTCCAGTTACAGTTAGACAACTACCATCAATCATATTGTTATTTAACATAAATTTCATGACTGCAGGTATTCCACCAATATTATGTAAATCTTCCATTAAAAATTTACCACTTGGTTTAAGGTCAGCTAAATAGGGTGTATTATTTGAAATTCTTTGAAAATCATCTAGTGTGAAATCAATATTCGCTGTTTTACAAATAGCTAGAATATGAAGAACCGCATTGGTTGAGCCTCCTAAAACGGTAATTAATCTTACGGCATTTTCAACTGACTTTTTGGTTAGAATATCTAATGGTTTTATATCATTTTTAATTAGATTTAGAATTGCTTCTGAAATTATTTTTTTTTCTTCAGCTTTATCAATACTCACCGCAGGATTAGAAGAATTAAAAGGTAGTGATAAACCCATGGCTTCAATTGCAGATGCCATAGTGTTAGCAGTATACATACCTCCACAAGCACCTGGACCAGGACATGATTTACTAATTACATTATCATAATCTTCATCCGTAATAGTCCCAGAAACTTTTTGACCCCAAGCTTCAAATGCAGAAACAACATCTAATTTTTTTTCTTTGTAACAGCCAGGAGCAATTGTACCTCCATATACTAGTATTGAAGGACGGTTTAATCTAATCATTGCCATTAAAGCTCCAGGCATATTTTTATCACATCCAACTACAGAAATCAATGCATCATACGACATACCAGAAACAACAGATTCGATAGAATCAGCTATCAAATCTCTAGATGGTAGAGAATACTTCATTCCATCAGTTCCCATAGATATACCATCACTAATTCCAATAGTATTAAAGATTAATGGAACAGATTTATTAGAATCAATAGACTTTTTTATTTCAAGTGATAAATCATTTAAGTGCATATTACAAGGATTACCTTCATATCCTGTACTTGCTATTCCGATAAATGGTTTATTAAAATCCTCTTTTTTAAGACCGATAGCATGTAACATTGCCTGAGCTGCTGGCTGAGCGCCATATGTTGTTATTGCTTTACTATATTTATTTAGCTCCATTTAGAGTAAAAAAAAACTCCATATAAATGGAGTGAAAAGTAAATATAGTATTTATGTTTTTAATTTTCTATAATAATCTAATAATATCTTATTATATTGAAAATAAATATATTTTTATCATTTAAATTGAAAGAATATTACAANATATATAAAGATCAAAAGGAATTTTTTAGTTCAANAAANACATTTNCAATTTCATTTAGAATAAATTCANTNAAGANGTTAAANTCAAATATTATTAAATATGAGGATCAAATTTTTAAAGCCTTAAATGATGATTTAGGTAAAAGTGAAAGCAGAAACTTATTTTTCTGANATNTCATTACTTTACAATGANATAAANCTAGCNTTAAAAAANATAAAAAAATGGTCATCAAAAAAAAGAATTTCNTCTTCTTTNATTAATTTTTTNTCANCAGATTANATATTACCTGAACCATANGGAACAGTTTTAAATATATCTCCATGGAATTATCCTTTTCAACTGGCAATTTCACCAATTATNGGAGCAGTAGCAGCTGGAAACACNGTNGTNTTAAAACCTTCTGAATATTCTGAAAATACATCTAANCTTTTAAAAAAAATCATNAATGAAAGTTTTGATAAAAGACATGTAANTGTTGTNCTTGGNGGACCTGAAGTTGGTTCGAATCTTNTAGATTTAAAATGGGATTANATTTTTTTTACNGGNAGNACNCANATNGGAAAAATTGTAGCTAANAAGGCTGCTGAACATTTAACNCCAACAACATTAGANCTTGGAGGAAANAATCCTTGTATAATTGATGAAAAGGTAAATTTAAANGTTGCTGTAAAAAGNATCGTNTGGGGTAANTTTTTAAATTGTGGNCAAACNTGTATTGCTCCTGATTTTATTTTATGTCANANAAANAANAAANATGAATTTATAAGNTTNTTAATTAATAGACTTAAAAAAATATANAATTCAGATGCATATAATTCATCAAACTATTCAAAAATCATAAGNTCAAAACATGTNGAAAGATTAAAAGATTTNATGNATNANAATAATATAATTTANGGAGGANATTNTAATATNAAAACNAAATTTTTTGAACCAACAATTGTTGAAATTNAAAATCATAAAACTAAACTTCTTGAAGANGAAATTTTTGGNCCNATTCTTCCNNTNATTGAATNNAANAATGAAAGTGAATTATATAANATTTTAANTTTTTANAAAAANCCATTAGCTTTTTATGTTTTTACAAATAGAAAGAAATTTGGAGAAAAACTAATGAAAGATTTTTCTTTTGGNGGTGGTGCAATTAATGATACAATTGGACAAATTGTNAATCACAGATTNCCTTTTGGTGGAATTGGAGATTCAGGTCAAGGTAAATATCACGGTAAAGAATCTTTNAANACTTTTAGCCATTTTAAACCATATATTATTAAATCANAATTCTTAGATNTAAATTTNAAATACAAGGTTGATGAAAAATCANTTTCNTTTAGAATTATGAAAAAAATTTTTAGATATATATCAGTATGATNAAAGATTTTAATGAAGTAATAAAATCCAGNAGATCAGTAAGAGTTTTTTTAAANGAAAANATCNATACTNNAACAGTAAAAGAATGNATTAAAAATGCAACNTTAGCACCNAATAGTAGTAATCTACAATTGTGGGAGTTTTATCATGTTATTAATGATGAAATAAAANCAAATATTTCTAAATCATGTTTTGATCAACCTGCTGCAAAAACAGCNAANCAATTTGTAGTTATTGTNACCAGAAAGGANTTGTGGAAAAAAAGAAGAGATTTTAATTTAAATTTTATANTNGATAAATTCAAAGATTTNAATGANGAAAAATCANTGAGAAAGAAAAANAATGCTGTTAATTATTACAAATTATTNATTCCAACTCTTTATGGNAACTTCTTGAAAATTACAGGATTTTTAAAATATTTAAATGTATCTATTATAGGGTTATTTAGACCAATGTATAGACAAGTTACTTCATCAGATTTAAGAGTTGTTGTTCATAAAAGTGCTGCATTAGCTGCTCAAAACTTCATGCTTAGTATGAGATCTTCAGGTTATGACACCTGTCCAATGGAAGGTTTTGATTCNGTNAGAGNNAAAAAAATACTTNATCTTCCAANTTCNGCAGAAA
The DNA here is from genome assembly GCA_002702385.1 of Flavobacteriaceae bacterium. Lineage (GTDB taxonomy): Bacteria > Bacteroidota > Bacteroidia > Flavobacteriales > Flavobacteriaceae > Eutrophosalina. The sequence continues at coordinate 7,460 of NZZF01000055.1, forward strand.
TAAATATGATAATTGGATGTGGAATAAGATCTGAAAAAGGTATTTATTCNGAGCAATTTAGAGTNCCTTTNAAGGAAGTTTATTTTGAGAANTAAAANNTTNTAAACCCTCATTTAACCANNTTTTGTAAGTTTCAGTATCCGTATACTGAATTGNTGTNTTTAAAATNTTTANATCAGGTGAAATCAAGACATAATATGGTTGAGAATTAATTTTAAAGTTTAGAGTNTGAAAAGCTGACCATTTTTNACCTANTGTCTCTAATATCTTTTTATTACCATTCTTATCTCTTAANGTTATTATATNATCNCCTAANTCGGTCCTATCATCTACNTATAATGATATTAAAATGAATTTATTATTTATTAAATCATATACTACAGGATCTGACCAAGTNTTCTCCTCTACCCTTCTGCAGTTTGCACAAGCCCANCCAGTAAAATCTANTAAAATTGGTTTATTATACTTTTTACTTAATTCTAATCCNTCNTCAAAGCNTTTATAACAATCTAANGANAATGGACAATCATTTTCAACTTCATANATTGAATANAANTCAGGAGGTAATAAACCACTTAAAAAACTAAGNTTAGTGTCAGAGTTGTTAGTAAGAGATTTAGACATAAAAAGACCNGNNAATATAAAAAGTGTAGCAATTAGAGATTTTAAACTTATAATTGATGAAAAACTTTTTCTTANATCTTTTAAAAGATATATTCCACATGCAANAAATATTATAACCCAAATTAAAACAAAAACTTCTCTCTTTAATATNCCCCANCCTTGAACTAAATCNACATTCGANAANAACTTAAAAGCTAAAGCTANCTCNATAAAACCTAAAACNACTTTTACAGAATTCGTCCATGAACCTGACTTTGGTAGTTTGNTTAATACATTTGGAAAAAAAGCTAANANAGTAAANGGNACTGAAAGAGCTATNCCAAAACCTAACATTCCATAAGTAAGATCAANAGAACCTCCATCACCTGAAATACTTCCNACCANTAAAGTTCCNAGTATTGGTCCNGTACAAGAAAAGGAAACTAAAACAAGAGTTANAGACATAAAAAAAGTAGANAGTAATCCCTTTGAAACATTTGATTTAGAATCTGCACTATTAACCCANGAATTAGGTAAAGTAATTTCAAATAATCCAAAAAGTGANAGAGCAAAAACNATAAATATTGTAAAAAANAANAANTTTAAAACTGGACTTGTAGATATTTGATTNAGAATTTCAGGGTTAATATTTTCAAGAAANTAAAAAGGAATACTNAANGACAAATAAATNAAAATAATAAACAAACCATATGAAATNGAATAAAATNTTGCATTCTCATTTTTTGAAGAAAAGAAAGAAACAGTTAGTGGAATCATCGGAAAAACACATGGTGTCAANAATGCTAAAAAACCTCCNATAAGACCTAATAAAAGAATATTAAGTCGTCTTGAAAAGCTATCATCACTAACTAAAGAGATGTTATTTACAATTAATTCTTNATTTCCAAANTCTTTTATTAAATCACTACTTACAGANCTGTAGTCAAANGATTTTAAAGAAATAAATGAATTAGANNTTAAATTAAANTCTAAGTCAACATCTCTGAATATNCAGACTCTATCATCGCAAACTTGATAAAAAAGTTTCTGATTAATAATTTCACTTGAATAATCNTCTTTTACTNTAACATCTTGATAATAAGTTATATCATCAATAAAATAGGATTGATCCATATTGAATATTGGATCAAACTTGGTTATAGGTGTTGGTTCAACAACATTTCCATAAAAACTNAACGGAGATTCATCTTCAAATACAAACTCAGTAGGAAGAGCTCCACCTTCAGGAAGAGTTTGTGCATANAACCTCCATCCATCTTTNATTACACCTTTTGTNACAAGTGTATATTCATTATTTCCATTNTCTATTACAGATGTTGACCAATTAATAGGATTATCCTGAGAATAAATTAAATTGGTTAAAAAAAGTAAAACTAGATAGATACTCTTATACATTTACCATTTTTTACTAAATTTCTTCTGTCTGCTCTTAACCCAACAATCCATAATACTTCATCTTTATAATTTGACAGAATCCATTGATTTTGCTTGTCAAAAATCGACATTTTTTCATCTTTAAAAAATTTGCTGAGCTTTTTTTTACCAATCATTCCGNTAGGATAGAAGTAATCCCCTTCTTTCCATCTCCTTAGCTTAAGTGGTTTATCAANATTTTCAGAAATACAGATNTGATTTCTTGATGGTTTTGAAGCACTTTGTGAAAAAACTAGATCAATCTTTATNGGATAATNATTTGATCCATTATTCAATAAAACTTCGTCAATANTTTCAAGNTTATTTTTATGAATNATAATTTCATNCCTATTAGATAAAATAGTATNTGAATCAGATTTTATTGATTTTCCAGAACTAGATCTTANAATTTTAAATAATTCNGCTTTATCAAAAAAACCAAATCTTTGAAAATACTCTAACTCAAATGATTCTACNNCNAAANATTTCCAAAATTTTTTATTTGACGATAGNTGACCTGATTTATTNTCANTAAAAAANTTAGATAANTCNANATCAAAGTATCTATTCTTAATATTNAATTCAAGATTTGAAATTTNAAAAAGATTNTTGAAACTAGTTCTGTANTGAGGATTAACTTTATTTANTANNGGAATAATTANATTTCTAATTTTATTTCTTTCATATTTATTTTCCTTATTTGTTGAATCATCCCTCCANGATAAATTGTNTTCNAGTGCATNTTTTTTAATNTCNTCTTTAGTNAAATTTATAAGCGGTCTTAAAAGNNNATTATGTTTTTCTCTTATTCCTAAAAATGAATTGTTCTTTTTNCCTCTNANTANATTCAAAAAAATAGTTTCTATATTATCATCAAGGTGGTGTCCGGTTAAAATNTAATCNNATTTATTCTCATCTNTAAGTTTATATAAAAANTCATATCTAATTTCTCTAGCTTTAGCTTGAATAGATTTNTTGNAANTTGATAAATCATGAGATATTGAATAAAAATTAATTTGTTTTTGATTAGCATAATTCTTTACAAAATTTTCATCAAAATCACTTTCCTTCTNCCTTAACTTATAATTTACATGTGCAATTGAAAAATCTAAATCCGATTTTAATAAAAGATCACATAAAACCATACTATCTAANCCACCACTNACTGAGACAAGNAANTTCTGTTTTAAATTTTTAAATCTATTCTTAAATCTATTTAGCATAATTCAAATATACTATTTCAANGAACTAATCATTGCTTCTGCCTTAAGTTTACACTCATTAAATTCTTGTTCAGGATCAGAAGCAAATGTTATAGCACTACCNACATTAATACTTAAATTATTTCTTCNAGAGTCATATATTATTGATCTAATAACAACATTAAAATCAAANTCTTTTTTTGGACTAATATATCCAACCGCNCCACTATANANNCCTCTTTGAGTTTTTTCAAATTTCTCAATTAACTCCATAGATCGAATTTTTGGTGCACCNGTCATNCTTCCCATTGGAAANGTACTTTNCANAATTTTTGAAATTCTAGTTGAATTNCNAATCTCAGCTTCAACTGTTGAAATTAATTGGTGTACATTTTTAAATGAATACAAAACTGAGAGTTCTTTAACTTTGACTGTACCCTTTTTTGCAACTCTAGANAAGTCATTTCTCACTAGGTCAACTATCATATGATTCTCTGAAAGNTCTTTAGAATTATTGTTTANATAATTAATGTTTTTTAAATCATTAGTAATNTCCTTATCCCTTCTAATNGTACCCTTAATTGGTTGAGTTATAATTCTATTATTTTTCTTTTTAATAAATCTTTCAGGNGAAGAGGATAATAAATGAAGAGATTTTAATTTAAAAAAAGCACTCATAGGAGATTCGGTAAGCGAATTAAGAGAAATATATGATTTAATTGGATCTATAATTATATCATTAGAATGGTAATCCATACAAAAATTAAGTTCATAAACATCTCCAATTCTAATGTGTTCTTTAATNTTNTTTACAGACTTCACATAATNACTTTTATTAAATCTCANTTCTAAATTATCTTTAANAGANTGGTTTTTAAAAATATATTTAAAATTTAGAATCTTNTTNAACTCNTCATCTGGNTTAATTCCTGAAATATATTTTANATCAACTGTGTTTTCTTTAACAGNTATAACAACCTTAGGCTGAAAAAAATAAATATTTGGAATTTCATGANTTANTAAATTNTCACTTTTTAAAGGTTCAATTTCATTTTTTAAATCATATGAAAAAAAACCAAATAACCAATCTNNACTATNGTTNACGTAATCATCTAATTTTTTAAGAGAATTTTTATTTGAAGACAAAAAGGAATGTAATCCATATGCNAAAATCAAATCATANTCAGTANTGGAATGGTTTGAATTTAAAATTATAGAGTTTTCAAAATGNGTGGAAATATGAAGAATTTTTCTCTTAAAATTCTCTATATCATCAACTGTAAAAAGTTTATTTAATCTTTCCAACAATTAAAAATAATTATAAAAAATATTTTGTTTAATATTTTTTTTTGATATTTGCTNTGTGATTAATAAGANAAATTTAAAAAAACGTAATCAACGTAAAACTCGCCGCTAGGCGTTNANATCTTTTTTATCTAGTCATCTAGATAACTTAATCGCAAATCATAATTAAAANNTTATAAATTGAAAATCGAAATAGCTTCTTTGAAGCATATAAAATATTGTAAAATAATTTCAGAAACCATAGCTGAATCAGCCAAAGTTAGAGGTACCGGTATTGCTCTTAGAAGTCCTGANTATATAGAAACAAAAATTANAAATGCAAACGCAATAATTGCTTTAAAAGATGAAAAATTTGCTGGATTTTGTTATATNGAAATATGGGGNCATGGAAAATATGTTGCGCATTCAGGATTAATTGTTGCTCCTGAATTTAGAGGAATTGGTTTAGCTAAATTGATTAAAAAGAAGACATTTGAATATTCTAANAAAAAATATCCTNAAACTAAAATCTTTGGAATTACTACAGGNCTACCTGTAATGAAGATTAACTATAGTCTAGGTTANGAACCTGTAACTTTTTCAGAACTTACAGATGATGATGAGTTTTGGAAAGGATGTCAAACATGTAATAATTATGATATTTTACAAAGAACTAAAAGGAAGATGTGTTTATGCACTGGAATGCTTTATAACCCAAAAAAAAAATAAATGAAAAAAATAGTTTTAGCTTATAGTGGAGGATTAGACACCTCTTATTGTTTAAAAAAGTTTAGTAATGAAGGATTTGAAGTTCATGCAATTAGTGTAAATACTGGAGGTTTTACAGAGAAAGAACTGGCAGAAATTGAAAAAAATGCTTATAAACTTGGAGCATCTAAGTATAAATCAATAAATGCTATTGAAGAATTTTATAATAAAATAGTAAAATACTTAGTATTTGGAAATGTTTTAAGAAACAACACCTATCCATTGTCAGTAAGCTCTGAAAGAATAATTCAAGCAATAGAAATTGTAGAATATGCAATAAAAAATAAATGTGATTTTATTGCTCATGGAAGTACTGGAGCAGGAAATGATCAAGTAAGATTTGATATGATATTTCAAATTTTAGCACCAGAAATTCAAATTTTAACACCAATTAGAGATAATTCATTATCTAGACAAGAAGAATTAGATTATTTAAAGTCTAATAATATTGATTTAAAATGGAATAAAGCGAAGTATTCGATAAATAAAGGATTGTGGGGAACAAGTGTAGGTGGTGATGAAACTCTTACTTCAAATAAAAAACTTCCAGATAATGCTTATCCAGGCAAGATAACTGATAAAAAGACAGAAAAAATTACTTTAGAATTTGAAAAAGGTGAAATCTGTGGTGTAAACGGTAAAGAATTAAATAGCGTTAAGGCAATTGAATATATTTCTAATTTATGTGACTCATTCTTTATTGGAAGAGATATTCATGTTGGAGACACAATAGTTGGAATTAAAGGAAGAGTTGGATTTCAAGCTGGTGGGCCTCAAGTAATAATAAAGGCTCATCATCTTTTGGAAAAACACGTATTAACAAAATGGCAACTATTTCAAAAAGACAAACTTGCAGATTTTTATGGAATGTTACTTCATGAAGGTCAATATTTAGATCCTGTCATGAGGAATATTGAATCTTTTATGGAATCAAGTCAAAGTAAAGTAACTGGAAGTGTTATTGTGTCATTATATCCCTACAGGTTTGAACTCGAGGGAGTAATTTCAAAAAATGATCTAATGAATACACAATTTGGATCNTATGGTGAGAAAAATAAACTATGGTCATCAGATGATGCAAAAGGTTTTATTAAAATATTATCAACTCAAAACAAAATATATCAGAATATAAATGAAAAAAAATAAAATTAAAGTTGGNATTATTGGAGCATCTGGATATACTGGNAGTGAACTAATAAGGTTATTATTATTACACCCAAATATTGAATTAAAATTTGCATTNAGCAAAACAAATAAGAATAAAAAAATATCAGATATTNTAATTGACCTCACAGGGGAAACTGAAATGATTTTTTCTNATAAAATTGAAAAGGATATAGATGTTTTGTTTTTNTGTGGCGGTCATAATAAATCAATAGAATTTCTAAATAATAACAAATTAGATGATACAATTAAAATTATTGACCTAAGTCAAGATTTTAGAAATGANAATTCACATAAAAAATCAAAAAGAAATTTTATTTATGGTTTACCAGAAATNAACCAAGATGAAATAAAAAAAAGCTCAAATGTTGCAAATCCTGGATGTTTTGCTACTGCAATTCTTTTAGGATTAAGTCCAAGTATTAGNANTGGGCTAGTGAATGGTGAANTNAATATTAATGCTACAACTGGAAGTACTGGAGCTGGCATAATTCCCTCTGAAAAAACACATTTTAGTTGGAGAAACAGTAACGTTTCTTGGTATAAACCNTTTAAACATCAACATTTAAAAGAAATTAAAAAAACACTCCTAAATATCTCAAGTTATNAATCCTCNATTAANTTACTTACATATAGAGGAACATTTACAAGAGGAATCTATTGTAGTATNTATTTTAAATCTGATAAATCAATTGATGAAATAATNAACCTATATAAAAATTATTTCCTCAATGCCCCATTTGTAAATGTATGTNATAATGAAATTTCTTTNAAAGATGTTNTTAATACAAACAAATGTTTAATTCACTTAACCAAAATTGATGATAAAATATTAATTACTACTGCAATAGATAATNTAATAAAAGGAGCTTCNGGACAAGCAATACAAAATTTGAATCTTATGTTCGGAATTGATCAAACCACTGGACTTAAACTTAAAGGATCAACATATTAATTATATATGAAGAATTTTATAAACATAAATGATATTAAAGANTATAACAAATCAGTAGANNATTGCATAAGTCTTAAAAAAAGCCCATATGAACTGAATTCTTTAGGAAAAAACAAAACATTAGGACTACTCTTTTTTAATCCTAGTTTAAGAACAAGAATAAGTACAGAAAAAGCAGCAAAAATTCTTGGTATGANTGTGATTTCTATGAATTTCAATAATGAAGGTTGGAATTTAGAATGTGAAGATGGAGTAATAATGAATTCAAATAAGGCTGAACATATTAAAGATGCAGCTANAGTTGTAGGTCAATATTGTGATATAATAGGAATAAGATCATTTCCATCTCTAATTAATAAAACTNATGACGAAAAAGATATTGTCATNAACTCATTTAAGAAATATGCTAATATCCCTGTTATAAACTTAGAAAGCTCAATCTATCATCCACTTCAAGCATTGGCAGATGCAGTTACTATTAAGGAAAAAGTAAAAAAACCAAAAATAGTNCTATCATGGGCACCTCATATCAAACCACTNCCCCANGCTGTTGCTAATTCATTTATCAATATGGNTAAAAAAATGAATTATGATATNAAGATTACAAATCCGATTGGATANAATCTNAATNAAAATATAACTGATGGAATCGAAATAATTAATAATCAAAAGGAAGCNTTTGAAGGTGNAAACTTANTATATGCAAAAAATTGGTCAAGCTATGANAATTATGGTAAAGTCCTTGATNTTAANGACTCTTGGATAATTGATGATGACAAAATGAATATTACAAATAATGCAAAATTTATGCATTGTCTCCCTGTTAGAAGAAATCTTGTTGTTTCTGACAGTGTTATTGATAGTGATAANTCGTTAGTTGTAGAACAGNCAAATAATAGAGTTTATAGTGCTCAATTAATTTTAAAGAACATATTAAATGAAATCTGAATTAACAATTATTAAAATAGGAGGAAAAATTATTTCAGATTCAGAGCTTTTAGAAAAGTATTTAAAAAAAATTAATCAAACTAATGGTAATGTTATTATTNTTCATGGTGGAGGTAATATTGCNAATGACTATTTTNAAAAAAATAACATNCCTGTAAAAATGATTAATGGAAGAAGAATTACCGACAANATAGCAATTGAAAAATTAGTNATGCTATACTCAGGAAAGATAAANAAGAATATAATTTCAAAACTCAANAAAAGTGAAAAAAAATATATTGGATTAAGTGGTGTAGATTCAAAAGTAATATTAAGTAAAAAAAGAGAAATTAAAGAAGTTGATTATGGATNNGTAGGTGATATTACAAGTNTTAATGGAATATTTCTTAAACTTTTAATTGACAATAATATTTATCCGGTAATNTGCCCAATTACTGCTGATAAAAATGGNTTATTGTTAAATACTAATGCNGATACNATTGCAACTAAAGTTGCTATAGAAATGTCTAAATATTATNATTTGAGGTTATTATACTGTTTNGATAAATCTGGAGTATTAGAAAATAATAAAGTTATTAAAAGAATTAATTATCATGANTACCTNAATCTTTTAAAAAATAAAACCATAAAAGATGGAATGATTCCAAAAATTGAAAACGCTTTNGATTCAATTAAAAATGGTGTTAAAAAAGTTTACATTGGAGATATTAATATATTTGAAAATCCTAATAATTCTACAGAGATATGTTTAAGTTAGATAAATTACAAGACGATGCGATAAATCTTCTGAAGGATTTGATTAGTATTCAATCTTTTTCGTTTGAGGAAGACAAAACAGCAACTAAAATTAATAATTGGCTTAAAGAAAGAGGTGTTAAGAGTGATAGAAAGGTTAATAATATTATAGCTTACAATAAACACTATGACCAAACAAAGCCAAATATTTTATTAAACTCTCATCATGATACCGTCGAGCCGAATTCAGCTTACACACTTGACCCATATAAACCTCAAATAGTTAATGGTAAACTTTATGGACTNGGAAGCAATGATGCTGGAGGTGCTTTAGTTAGTCTAATTTCAACTTTTTTACATTTTTATGATAAAGAAAATTTGAGTCACAATATTATACTATTAGCCTCAGCTGAGGAGGAAAGNTCAGGACCAAATGGGATTAAAAGCATAATGCCAATTTTACCAGAAATTGAATTNGCTATTNTNGGAGAACCTACTTTAATGAATATTGCTGTTGCTGAAAAAGGATTAATTGTATTTGACTTGATTGTCAAAGGAACATCAAGTCACGCAGCACATAAAAATTTAGATAATCCTATTTANAAGGCTATTGANATNATTAATAAAATATCCAAAATTAAATTTGAAAAAAAATCAAATCTTCTNGATGATGTTAAANTGACAGTTACTCAAATTAATGCAGGTGTACAACATAATGTAGTTCCAGCAGANGTNAAACTAGTTTTAGATGCNAGAATAAATGANAAGTATACTAATACAGAAATTTATAATGTATTAANGGATGAATTAGATTGTGAAGTAGTACCAAGAAATTTAGACCTTAATTCATCTTCAATNCCAGAAAATCATAAAATTATAAAAGCTGGAAACAAACTTGGATTTACAAAATATGGATCTCCTACTCTATCTGATCAAGCAAAAATTAAATGCAACTCTATTAAATTAGGTCCAGGCGATTCAACGAGATCTCATACAGCAGATGAATTTATATATGTTGATGAGATTAAGAATGGTGTTAAAAAATATATTGAATTAATTGAAGAATACATATTNTAATGAAACTTTGGAACAAAAATGATAAACTAGATAATAAGATTGAAACTTTCACTGTTGGANATGATAGAATTTNCGATATGTATATTGCCAAATATGATGTTAAAGCAAGTATAGCACATGCTAAAATGTTATCAAAAATTGGAGTGATCAATAATGAGGAAGAAAGTTTATTAGTTAAGGAACTTAAGACCATACTTTCATTAATTGAAAAAAGTGAATTTAAAATTGAAGAAAAATTTGAGGATATTCATTCCAAGATAGAATTTTACTTGACTGATAAATTAGGAGATTTAGGTAAAAAAATTCATACTGGAAGATCAAGAAATGATCAAGTTCTTGTTGCTTTACAACTATATTTTAAAGATGAAATTTTAATAATTAAAAATAAAATTAAAGAGTTGTTTGACACTTTAATAATTCTATCTAAGAAAAATTCAAAACANTTACTGCCAGGCTATACACACTTACAATCAGCNATGCCTTCATCATTTGGACTTTGGTTTTCGTCATATGCTGAAAATATGATTGATGATGTATTGTATTTTAATACTGCATTTCAAATTAATGATCAAAANCCATTAGGAAGTGCAGCTGGTTATGGAAGCTCATTTAATATTGACAGAAAAATGACAACTAAAGAGCTTGGCTTTAGTGATCTTAAATACAATGTTGTTGCTGCTCAAATGAACAGAGGTAGGATTGAAAAAAGTTTAGCAATTGCTATTAGCTCNATAGCATCTACTCTATCAACATTNTGCTCAGANATTTGTTTATATATGACGCAAGAGTTAAATTTTATATCATTTCCNGATGAATTAACCACTGGTTCTAGTATAATGCCNCATAAAAAAAATCCTGATGTTTTTGAATTAGTNAGAGCAAAATGTAATTCACTAAAATCACTTCCAAATGAGTTTCTAATAATGTCTAACAATTTAACAAGTGGTTATCATAGAGATTTACAACTATACAAAGAAAAAATAATACAAGCTATTAATGAAATTGTGAATTGTTTAGAAATCTTCAATTATTCAATAAAAAAAATAAGCGTACGAAAAGATATTCTTGAGGACAAAAAATATAAATATATTTTCTCAGTTGAAAACCTTAATAAACTAGTAAAAAGTGGAAAAAGTTTTAGAGACTCATATAATCAAGTTTCAAATCAGATTAAAAATGAGTCATTTGTTCCTGAAAGAAACATTAAACATGAGTTGGTAGGTGGAATTAATAATTTATGTCTTGATGAGATTGAATTAAAAATGCAAAAACTACTTTAATTCAAATTATGAAAAGAATTCTTCTACTTTTATTTATAGCAACATTATATTCTTGTAAAAACACAAATTCAAATCCAAACATAATAATTTTTATTGCCGATGATGTAAGTTGGGATGATTTCGGTTGCTATGGAAATACGAACGTAAAAACACCTAATATTGATGCATTAGCAAAAAATGGAATTATTTTTAAAAATGCATATTTGACAACAAGTTCATGCAGTCCAAGTAGAAACTCAATTCTTACAGGACGATATCCGCACAATACAGGAGCTGCTGAATTACATACTGAACCTCCATTAGAAATGATATCGTTTGCTGAAATTCTAAAAAAAAATGGATATTTCACTCTTCAAGCAGGGAAATTTCATATGGGAGAATATGCAAAAAAAGGTTTTAGTGAGGTTCATGACAAAAAAAAGATTAATGGTGACGGAGGAGAAAAATATTGGACAACTGCTATTAAAGAAAGACCAAAAAACAAACCTTTTTTTATGTGGTTTGCAGCATATGATGCCCACAGAGTTTGGGGTGAAAACAAATTCTCAGGCAAGCATGATCCAAAAAACATAAAGGTTCCTGAATATTTAATTGATAGTGAATTGACTAGGAATGATTTAAGCAACTATTATGATGAAATCTATCGTTTTGACTTTTATATAGGTGAGGTTATTAAAAAACTGAAAAAACAAAATGTTTTTGAAAACACTATGATTATAATAATGGCTGATAATGGAAGACCTTTTCCACACAGCAAAACAAGATTAAATGATCAAGGTGTAAAAACTCCATTTGTAGTTCATTTTCCTAAATTAAATCCTACAAGTAGAATAAGTAAAAGCTTAATTAGTTCTATTGACATCGCTCCGACATTAATTGATTTAGTTGAAATAGAGAAACCTAAAAGTTTTCAAGGAGTTAGTTTTTTAAACATTTTGAAAAGACCACACGAATCTTTTAGAAATTATATTTTTTCAGAACATAATTGGCATGATTATGAATCTTATCAAAGGATGGTTAGAAATAAAAGATATTTATATATAAGAAATTCACGACCAAAATTTCCACAAGAAGGGCCATTGGATGCAATTAATAGCCCTACATACATTGACCTTAAAAATGCTCAAAAAAATGGCACAATTTCAGAGATACAATCTGAAATATTTATTAATCCAAGACCCAAAGAAGAGCTTTATGATTTATTTAAAGATCCATATCAGTTTAATAATCTTCTTTTAGATGAAAATAATTTTAATAAAAATCACATTGAGCTTAGTAGGGTTTTAAATAAATGGATTACAGAAACTGCTGATAACATTCCTGAAAGTATAACAAAAGATTGGTATCTAAGAGAACAAGAACCATATAACGAATCTTCTTTATTAAAAACTGAATTTCATGGAATCAGAGGAGAAATGCCTGGTAAATTAAAAAATGCAATAAAAATAAATAATAAAGGGCCTTTCTAATCAAATATGAATAGGCCTGTTTTCAAGAGCAGAAAGAGCAGCTTCTTTCATCGCTTCTGAATATGTTGGATGAGGATGACTCATCATTGATATATCTTCACAGGAAGCTCTAAATTCCATTGCTGTAACACCTTCAACAATTAAATCTGCAGCTCTTGCGCCAATAATGTGAACACCTAAAATTTCATCAGACTTAGAATCTGCTAATATTTTTACAAAACCATCTAAGTCATTACTAGCTCTAGACCTTCCTAAAGCTCTCATTGGAAATTTACCAACTTTGAAATCAACATTATCATTAGTTAATTGATCTTCTGTTTTTCCAACTGAAGCAACTTCAGGCCATGTATAAATAACATTTGGAATGAGGTTATAATCTATGTGAGGTTTTTGATTTTTTAGCATTTCTGCAACTGCTATTCCTTCTTCTTCAGCTTTGTGAGCAAGCATTGGGCCATTGATTACGTCTCCAATAGCATATATATTCTCTGAAGATGTTTGAAACTTATCATTTACCTCTATTTTACCGTTTTGGTTATAATTAACTTTAGCATTTTTAAGATTTAATCCATCTGTATATGCTTTTCTGCCTACAGAAACAAGACAGTAATCACAATCAAATTCAATTATTTTATCGTTACCATCTTTAGCTTTAACAATAACTGAGTTGCCATCAGAATTAGCCTCAAAAACTTCATGAGATAAATAAAATTTAATTTTTTCTTTCTTTAAGACTTTCAATAATTCCTTAGAAATATCTTTATCCATAAAAGGTGTAATCTTATCAGAATATTCAATAACTGATACCTCAGATCCAAGTCTTTTATAGACTTGACCAAGTTCTAAGCCTATAACACCTCCTCCAATAATTACTAAATGTTTTGGAACTTCTTTTAAGGATAAAGCTTCAGTTGATGTTATAATTCTTTGTTTATCAATGCTTATAAAAGGAAGAGAAATCGGTTTTGATCCTGTTGCAATAATACATTTGTCAAAGTATATAGGATTATCATAACCTTCAACAGAAATTGATGATGAATCAATAAATGATCCTAAACCATTAAATACTGTAATCTTGTTTTTATCCATAAGAAAATCAATTCCCTTCACAGTCTGATTAACAACATTATTCTTTCTGTTAATCATTTTATTAAAATCTAACTTAACCTCTCCATCAATCTCAATACCATGGTCTGAAGCATTTTTTAGAATATCATGGTAGTGATGAGATGAATCTAAAAGGGATTTAGATGGAATACAACCGACATTAAGACATGTTCCACCTAATGAATTATATTTTTCGATAATTGCAGTTTTAAAACCTAGCTGAGATAATCTTATAGCACAAACGTATCCACCAGGACCTGATCCAATAACAACTACATCAAATTTGTTTGTTGACATTCTTTTACAAAAATACAAATACTCAATAATTAAAAATGATTTTAATAGTTTATTTTAAGATGTATAAAGATGATTTTTGAATATATTAGCATTTCAGTATGGGTGAGAAAAAAATGAATATTGAAAATCAAAAAACAATTTCTCTTTTTGATTCAATAGCACCAATAATAATACTTGTTACTTTACTATATATAAATGTCAGTATTTTTGGTGATGATTCTTTAGATGGTTCTAATCAACTTATTCTTTTAACAGGTGCTGCTATTGCTTTTGTTTTTGGTATTAAAAACAAAATAAAAGCAGAAAAAATTTTTAAAACAATTTCTGAAAATTTAAAATCAATAAGTATTCCAATAATTATATTATTATTAGTTGGAGGGCTTTCTGGAAGCTGGTTAGTTAGCGGAATTATTCCATCTATGATTTACTATGGTTTAAAATTGATTAATGCATCATTTTTTTTACCAACATGTGTGATTATAAGTGCAATTGTAGCATTAGCAACTGGAAGTAGTTGGTCTACATCAGCTACAATAGGGATTGGATTAATAGGAATTGGCAAAGCATTGGGTTTTGATTTAGGTTTAGTTGCAGGTGCTGTAATTTCAGGAGCCTATTTTGGAGATAAAATGTCGCCATTAAGTGACACAACTAACTTAGCTGCAGCAGTTTCAGGATCTAATCTATTTGAGCATATTAAATATATGACTATTACAACTGTTCCTACGATTATCATTACCTTAATATTTTTCACTCTTTACAATATTTTCAATCTACCAAATCAAACAGTTGAGAATATGCAGTATATAGAATCTATTAAAGACTATTTTTATATATCCCCTATTCTATTTATTGTACCATTAATCGTAATTCTACTTATTGTAAAAAAAATCAATCCTGTAATTTCTCTTTTTATAGGTATTATGACAGCTGCTCTTTTGTTTTTAATTTTTCAAAATGATCTAATTCTTAATTTTTCTAAAGAAACTGGACAAAACACATATCAAATAATAATAAATTCCATCGTTTCTGAAACAAGTATTAAAACTGATACAGGTTTTTTAAATGAGCTATTTTACTCAGGTGGAATGAAAGGAATGTTAAATACTATATGGTTAACAATTTCTGCTATGATTTTTGGTGGTGTAATGGAATCAATTGGAGCTCTGAAAAGAATTTCTGTTTATCTTTTAAATAAAGCAAAATCTACGATTGGCTTATTTTCAAGTACAATTATTAGTTGTTTAACAGTCAATGTATCAGCGTCAGATCAATACTTGGCTATTGTAATACCTGGAAAAATGTTTTCTCAGGCATATAAAGACAGAAAATTATCAAGTTTAAATTTAAGTAGAACAATTGAAGATTCTGGAACAGTAACATCAGTTTTAATTCCATGGAACACATGTGGAGCTTATCAAGCAGGTGTTTTGAATGTTAGTGTTCTAGATTATTTTATATACGCTATATTTAACTGGCTAAGTCCAATAACAACTTTAATTATAGCTTCAATTGGATACAAAATCAAGAAATTAAATGAAAAATAATTCTAAAACCATATTAGGTTCCTTTTTAGTTATTTTCTCATTATTGATAACAATATCAATTTTTTCGTTTATTAATACATGGCAAGATGATCAATCTCTTATTAATAACATATTTAGTTCAAATGAAAAAGTAGAAAATATTGGTAATAAAATAGGCTTTTTTGTCTCTTATTATCTTGTTTACGCTGGCTTTGGTATAGGCTCATTATTAATTTGTTTTAATATTTTAATTATTGGTCTATCGTTAGCTTTAGACAGAGGTTTAAATAAAATAATTAAAAGATCTTTTCTACTATTATCATTATGTATTTGGATTTCTATTTTCTGTGGTTATTTTATAAATAATAAAATTTATTCTGGTGTATTTGGTTTTGAAGCTAAAAACCTAATAATAAACTTCTCAGGAGATGTTGGGTTAATACTTCTTTTAATTTTTGGTTTTATTGTTTTTATGATTTTAGTTTTAAAAATTACTCCTTTAAAGACTTATAATTTTATTAAGGTATTAATTGAAAATATTTTTGAAAAAATTAAAATCACTAATGAGAAAAGTTTAGATGAAACTATAGAGAATATAGATGAAGAAAAAGTTGAAAATAAATTTGTTTTTAAAAACGAAAAAGAAAATCAACAAATAAAACCAACAATAGAAAACTTTTCAAAAATTGATTCCGAAGAAGAAAAAAATATTGATAAAAATATTGATGAGGAAATAGAAATGAAAGTTGAAGAAATTAGTGACGAAGAGAGAATTAAATCAGAATCTGAAAATATTTTAAAGAAACATGGCGAATATGATCATACATTAGAGTTAAAAGGTTTTAAACAGCCACAGATAAAAATTTTATCAGAGCATAACAATGATGGAGTTATTACAATTAATCAAGAAGAATTAGAAGAAAATAAGGAAAAAATTATTGATACTTTAAAAAATTACAAAATTGGTATTGACAAAATAAAAGCAACTATAGGACCTACAGTAACTTTATATGAAATTATTCCTGAAGCTGGAATTAGAATTTCTAAAATTAAAAGCTTAGAAGATGATATTGCATTATCATTATCTGCCCTTGGAATTAGAATAATAGCTCCAATTCCAGGAAAAGGAACTATTGGAATTGAAGTTCCAAATAAAAACAGAAAAACCGTCTCAATGAAGTCTTTAATTTCATCTAAAAAATTTCAAGATGCTGAGATGGAGCTACCATTAGCTTTGGGTAAAACAATTAGTAATGAAACTTTTGTTGTTGATTTATCAAAAATGCCTCATTTGCTTATGGCAGGTGCTACCGGTCAAGGTAAATCAGTTGGTATTAATTCTATTATAACATCTCTACTTTACAAAAAACATCCATCAGAAATTAAGTTTATTCTAGTAGATCCTAAAAAAGTAGAGCTAACATTATTTAACAAAATTGAGAGACATTATTTAGCTAAACTTCCTGATTCAGATGAAGCAATTATTACAGAAAATAAAACCGTGATAAAGACATTGAACTCGCTTTGTATTGAAATGGAACAACGTTATGATTTACTAAAAAATGCAATGTGCAGAAACATCAAAGAATATAATTTAAAATTTAAGAAAAGGAAGTTAAACCCTAATGATGGACATAAATTCCTTCCTTATTTGGTATTAGTTGTTGATGAGTTTGCAGATTTAATTATGACAACAGGTAAAGAAGTTGAAACTCCTATTGCAAGATTGGCTCAATTAGCGAGAGCTGTAGGAATTCACTTATTAATTGCCACGCAAAGGCCATCAGTCAATGTTATAACTGGTCTTATAAAAGCTAATTTTCCTGCAAGAATTGCATTTAGAGTTACATCAAAAGTTGATTCTAGAACTATACTAGATTCAGGTGGAGCTGATCAGTTAATTGGAAGAGGAGATATGTTATTTACACAAGGAAATGATTTGATTAGATTACAATGCGGTTTTGTTGATACAGATGAAATTGAAAAAATAACTGATATAATAGGTTCACAAAAAGGATACTCAGATGCTTACATTCTTCCAGAGTTTATTGAAGAAGATAAAATTCAGAACAACACAGTCAATATAGAAGATAGAGATCCTTTATTTAGAGAAGCAGCTGAAGTAATTGTAACAGCTCAGCAAGGTTCTGCATCATTAATTCAAAGAAAAATGAAGCTTGGATATAATAGAGCTGGAAGAATTATTGATCAACTTGAAGCTGCAGGAATTGTCGGTCATTTTGAAGGAAGTAAAGCCAGATCTGTGTTAGTAAAAAATCTGGTTGAATTGGATCAATTATTGAATAATGAATAATTATGAAAAAAATATTAATCTTAATTTTTTCATTTTTTTATTTATTAAATCAAGACTCTAAAATTGTTGATTCTTTTTTCAATAAGTATACAAACATAAATTCAGCAAAAATCAAGTTTGAAATTGTAACTAAGCAAAATAATAATTTAAAATTTCAAAATTTTGGTGAAATGATTTTAATTGATGATTCATTTAAAATCATAATTGACGATATAATGTATTTTTTTGATGAAAAGATATTGTATACTGTTATTGATGAAAATTATGAAGTAAACATATATGATACTCAAGAAAATGAAGAATTTTTAAAAAATTCATTGATTTCAACACTCAATTTGAAAGAATTATTAATAAATCTCAAAAATAATTTCTCATACGAACTAGAGACTATTACTGAAAAAAATGATATAAAATATATGTTAACATTCAAAAATGAGGGAAATTCTGACTATAAAATTTTATTTAAATCAAATTTTGAAATAATAAGTATTGAAATATTTTACAAAGATTCAAATTTGATAAATAAGATTTTTTTAAAGGAATTAAAATTGAATACTCCATTGA
>NZZF01000056.1 GCA_002702385.1 Flavobacteriaceae bacterium
TGCTAATTCGTTGTTTAGATGATAAATCATCTATACGCTGTCAATTCTCAATACTTTCAATGAACTTAATCATTCTTCTCTGTTCAACAGAAAAGCGGTGCAAATATACACTCCTTTCATATACTACCAAACAATATTTAAAAAAATAAATATTTTTTTTCCAACATATTTATTAACAATCTGATAATCAGTAGATTTAAAACGAAAAATTAGTTAATATTTCTTCTTAAAATATCCTCGATAAAGATATCTTCTTTAATATTTTGAGGATCATATTCTCTTTTTAAAGATATATCAAAAATTTTTGCAATAGAATTGTATGTAAATGCTCTAAACCCATTTCTAAGTTCTTTAACCAATTCATAGGCTGTGATACCAGTTTCACGATGAATTAATTTAACAAGAATTTGCCCCTCAGTTCTTGTTAATCTTTTAAGTTCAGCTGTAAGTTCATCTTGCAGAAACTTTTCTAACATTCTAGTATATTTTTTTTTCTTTCTTTTGGATTTAATTTTTGTCAATCTTGAATTTAATTTTGTTAATCTTTCTGAAGCCATTATAGCATATGGGTAAACCTTTAATGTTTTCCTTTTTAAAGTGTAATACATAACCAAATCTTCGTTAGTTTCAAGTTTAATTGGTCTGTAAACAGTTACCTCATTTAAATTTATGTGAGAGGAAAAAATTGAATCACCTTCAATTTTATAATAAGTATCCGCATTTTCTTGAGATTTCAGAAAATTAGAAAATAAACAGAAAATAAAAATTAAAGCATATTTTTTCACATTACAAATTTATGAATAATAATATCCTAATAAATAGTAAATGATTAATTTTGAAAAAAATTTAATATTTATGTCCAACAAATCTATTCTTACTAAAAAATCAATTGAATTTCTTGAAAAATATTTAAACAATGCATCTCCTACAGGTTATGAATGGGAGGGTCAGAAAATTTGGATGGACTACACTAAACCATTTGTTGATGAATTTATTACTGACACTTATGGTACTGCTGTTGGAGTTATTAACCCTAATGCAAATTTTAAAGTTGTTATTGAAGGGCATTCAGATGAAATATCTTGGTATGTAAATTATATTACTGATAACGGACTAATATATGTCATTAGAAACGGTGGTAGTGATCATCAAATTGCTCCATCAAAATGTGTTGATATTCACACTAAAAAAGGGATTGTTAAAGGAGTTTTTGGATGGCCAGCCATTCATACAAGAACACCAGCTAAAGAAGAAACTCCAAAACTTGAAAATATTTTTATAGATATAGGTGCAAAAGACAAGAAAGAGGTTGAAAAAATGGGTGTTCATGTTGGCTGTGTAATAACTTATCCTGATAAATTTCATGTATTAAACAAAAACAAATTTGTTTGTAGAGCTATTGATAACAGAGCTGGTGGTTTCATGATTGCTGAAGTTGCTAGACTTTTAAAAGAAAATAAAAAAACTTTACCATTTGGTTTATATATAACCAACTCAGTTCAGGAAGAAATAGGATTAAGAGGAGCTCAAATGATAACTGAAACAATAAAACCAAACATTGCTATTGTTACTGATGTTTGTCATGATACATCTACCCCAATGATAAATAAAAAATTACAAGGCGATAATGTCATGGGTAAAGGTCCAGTTATTTCATATGCACCTGCTATCCAAAATAAATTAAGAGAAAGAATTATTGAAACTGCTGAAAAGAAGAAAATACCATTTCAAAGACACGCATCATCAAGAAGTACTGGGACTGATACCGATGCTTTTGCTTACAGTAATGGAGGTGTTGCCTCTGCATTAATATCTCTTCCATTGAGATATATGCATACAACAGTAGAAATGGTTCAAAAAGAAGACGTAGAAAATGTAATTAGATTAATCTATGAAACACTTCTCACGATTGGACCTGATGACGATTTTAGTTATTTCAAATAAAAATATTAAATACTATTTTTTAATATTTGCTCAACAACTTCTGGGTTTAAAAGAGTAGATATATCTCCAAAATTTTTCTTTTCTCCAGAAGCTATTTTTCTTAATATTCTTCTCATAATTTTACCGCTTCTAGTTTTAGGTAGACCAGGAACAATTTGAATTTTTTCTGGTTTTGCAATTGGACCAATAGTTTTTGAAATCAAGTCGTTAATTTCTTTTACAATATTTTTACTATTGGTTTCATCTTTCAAAATCACAAAAGCATATAAAGCGTTTCCTTTTATATCGTGAGGAAATCCTACAAGAGCACTTTCAACAACATTATCGTGCATATTAATAGCATCTTCTATTGGAGCAGTACCTAGGTTATGTCCAGATACGATAACTACGTCGTCTACCCGACCTGTTATTCTATAATTTCCATTGTCATCTCTAAATGCTCCATCTCCTGGAAAATAGTATCCAGGATATGCAGAAAAATAAACATTTTTATATCTTTCATGATCACCATAGATTGTTCTAGCTATTGAGGGCCATGGGTATTTAATTCCTAAAATTCCATTTTTATTATTGTCTTCAAATTCTTTAGCGTTTTCATCAAATAGTACAGGTTGAATACCCATCATAGGTTTTGTTGCAAAAGTAGGCTTACCTTTGGTGACATTAGCAAGAGAAGTGATCATTATTCCGCCAGTTTCAGTTTGCCACCAAGTATCAACTATTGGACATTTGCCCTTACCAACGTTAATATTGTACCAATCCCAAGCTTCTTCATTAATAGGTTCACCAACCGTACCTAATACTTTTAAAGAACTTAAATCATATTTATTAACTAATTCAACTGGATGTTTAGCTAAAGCTCTTATTGCTGTTGGAGCAGTATAAAATTGATTGACTTTATATTTTTCACATATTTGCCAAAATCTCCCAAAATCTGGATATGAAGGAACTCCTTCAAACATTATTGTGGTAGCTCCGTTAAGTAATGGTCCATAAACTATGTAGCTATGACCTGTAATCCATCCAATATCTGCTGTACACCAGTAAATATCATCGTCATTATAATCAAATACATTTTTAAAAGAATATGATGAATAAACCATATATCCTCCACATGAATGAACCATGCCTTTTGGTTTTCCAGTAGATCCTGATGTGTATAAAATGAATAACGAGTCTTCTGAATCCATGATTTCAGGTGGACAATCATCATTTACCTTTAATAACTCTTCATGCCACCACTTTTCATTATTTTTTAATGTAATTCCACTATTAATTCTATTTAAAACAATTACAGAATCAACACAATCACAATCATTTAATGCTTCATCCACAATAGACTTTAAATCAATTGTTTTGTTTCCTCTAAAACTTCCATCTGATGTTAAAACCATCTTACATGAAGCGTCATTTATTCTTGCAGCTAAAGCAGTAGATGAAAAACCAGCAAATACCACTGAGTGAACTGCACCAATTCTAGCACATGCAAGCACAGCAATAGCCAATTCTGGGACCATTGGCAAATAAATACAAACCCTGTCTCCTTTTTGAACATTATTACTTTTTAAAACATTAGCAAATGAGCAAACCCTTGAATGAAGTTCTTTATATGAAATATACATTGTATCACCATCAGGGTCATTTGGTTCAAAAATTATTGCAGTTTTATTAGGAGTGTTTTCAACATGTCTATCAAGACAGTTTTCTGTTATGTTAAGTTTTCCATCAACAAACCATTCAAATTTTGGTTTACTAAAATCATAAACAAGAACCTTTGACCATTTATTTTTCCATATAAATGAATCTGCTACTTCTGACCAAAATTCCTCAGGATTAGTTATACTGTGTTTATAAAGCTTATTGTATTCATCAATATTTTTTGGAATTAGTTGTTTATTAAAAATCATAATTAAATCTAAAAATTAATTTAATGATTTAATAATTTCTCGATTGATTTTATAAATAAATGATGGACCATTGTATATGAATCCTGTATAGACTTGTATTAGGCTAGCACCTGCATTAAGTTTTTCAAGAGCATCTTCAACTGACATTATACCACCAACTCCAACAATTGGAACATTTCCTTTTGAATATTTATGAATTAAGCTTATTACTTCAGTACTTCTATTTCTTAAAGGAGCTCCACTAAGCCCTCCTTTTTCTAATTTAAGTTTATTATCAGATTTTAATTTTTCTCTGCTTACAGTAGTATTAGTAGTTATAATTCCATCTATTTTTAATTCTTGAATTAAATCAACAATTGAAAGAATATCCGAATTATCAAGGTCAGGTGAAATTTTTAATAAAATAGGTTTATTTGATCTTTTTTTATTTTCTTCAATTAATGGAACTAAAATAGATCTTAAACCTTCAATATTTTGCAGATCTCTTAGGTTTGGGGTGTTTGGAGAACTTACATTAACTGTAAAATAATCTACATAGTCATATAATTTGTTAAAGCAAATTAAATAATCATCTACTGCCCTCTCGTTTGGTGTATCTTTATTTTTACCAATATTTCCTCCAATAATAACATTTATGTTTTTTTTGAGTCTGCTTACAATTTGATCAACTCCATCATTATTGAAACCTAATCGATTTATAAGAGCATGATCATTAACTAGTCTAAAAATTCTTTTCTTGGGATTACCATCCTGAGGTTTGGGAGTTACAGTTCCAATTTCTACAAACCCAAATCCGTGATCATGCATTTGTTTATAAATTTCGGCGTTTTTGTCAAACCCAGCAGCTAAGCCAACAGGATTTGGAAACTTAATTCCAAAAACTTCTCTTTCTAAGTTTTTATTATTTCTAAGGTTTAATTGAAAAGTATACTTATGAGCATTAAATGCTAAAAAAGGCTTTATAAGTTTCAATACAGTTACAACTAAATGATGAACTTTTTCAGGATCAATTCTAAAGAAAATTGGCTTCCATAAGAATTTCCAAAGTATTGTGGACAAGAAATGATAATTATCGTAATAGAAGTAATTGTGTCTTTTAAAGTTATTAAATTTATCAAATAATGGCACTCTACTTTTTAGTTATTTTTGATGACATTTCAAGAGATATAGCTGATTTGTCAAACTTTATTTTACCAGCCATAGTTTCTAAAACACATGTATTATTTTGATCATTAACTTCAAGAACTTTACCATGCATTCCACTCTTAGTAACAACTCTGTCACCTCTTTTTAATGCATTTATAAATTTCTTTTCCTTTTTCGCTCTTCTTGTTTGAGGAACAATTAAAATTAAATAAAAGGCCAAAAACATCATTATTAATAGCGGCCATTGTCCAGCTCCTTCCATATTTATTTATTTAGTACAAATCCATTAATTCTGATAATCTTTTTTCCAGAATTAGTATTCGTTGTTAATGTTACTGTTTTCATTTGCTTTCCAGGCTTATTGGCAGTGTCAAATCTTACTTTAATAGTTCCACCATCACCAGGTTTTATGTTTTCATTTTGAGGATATTCAGGAACTGTACAACCGCACGAAGCTGAAGCATTGAAAATTATTAAATCAGATTTACCAGTATTGGTAAAATTAAAATCAACTTCGACCACCTCTCCATCAACTACCTCGCCATAGTTGTGAGTATCAAAATCAAAACTTATTTCGGAGGCATTAGAAACTTCAGAAGATCGTTGCTCTGCAGCTTTTAAATTTTCTGATTTAATTTTTTTTGATGGGTCTGAGTTACATGATGATATAAAAAAAGAAACTGAGAATGCTATTAAAAAAGCATAAACAGAAAATTTAATATCAATTCTATTTATATTATTAAAAAATTTCATGTTTTAAAATTATAAAAATTATTGTGAACCTCTCTCATTTTTTTTAATCTCATTTTTCTCAGTCAAATGTTTAAAAACATTATTTGCTACACCATTAATGAAATTACTACTTTCAGGTGATGAATAAATTTTAGAAATTTCAACATATTCGTTCATACTAACCTTGACTGGAATTGAAGGAAAATTTATGAATTCACTAATGCACAACTTAATAATTAATAAATCAATTATTGCAATTCTCTCATTTTCCCAATCAGGTGTAAATTTTGAAACAATTTTTTCAAGTTTATCATCATTTTTAACTATATATTTAAATAAATCTAAACCAAATTTTTTATCATCTTTATCAGCAAAAATTTTTAAAGGGATAGAATTTTTATTTTCAGAGTCAAAACCTTTTAAATAATTTAGAAAAAGGGTATTTACTAATGGAAAATCATCAATCCACTCTAATTCTAAATCTTCATATAGTTGATATAAAACCTCACTATTTACAATTATATTCTTAAAAACATCAATTACAAACTTTTTTCTTTTCTTGAAATCTAAATTATCTAATTGCTGATATTTAATAAAAAGGTCGCTTTTAAAAATTTCATTAAATAATGATTCAATTATCTGAATATTTTCCTCCCAAATATTTAAATCATATTTTTTTTTAAGTTTTTGTAAAGTGGAAGAATTTTTAAAAAATAATAACAACTCATTATCCAATATTAATCGCTTAATACTGCTTGAATCATTATCGAAATTCTTGTTTGATATAATTATTTCCTTCTTTGAAAATTCTTCAAAAATCTTTTCAAATAATAAAAAGTTCAAAATATAAAGCCTGAAAAAGTTAATGGATCGTTTATTGTATTCAGAAATTAGATCCTTTGTTTTTGAATTCGCAGTAGATTTTGAATATAATAATTGCAAAATCTTGATTCTAATGTGCCTTCGATTTAACATACAATGAACTTAAGTGCAAATGTATTTAATTTTAAGTTATTATGGAGCCATAAAACTGTATATTTGAATACTTCAAATGAAAGAACTTAAATACTTAAATAAATTCTTTTTAAAGTATAGGAATAAAATTATAATCGGGATTCTAATTACTATTATTGCAAGGATTTTTGCACTTGTTGCTCCTAATTTGGTAGGCGACTCAATAACATTAATCGAAAAATATTTTCTTGAAAATTCTATTAGTGAGAATCTACTTAAAGAAAAACTTTTAATCAATATATTTTTAATCATTGGATCTGCCTTTGTTGCTGGAATATTTACTTTTCTTATGAGACAAACTTTAATCAATGTATCAAGATATATTGAGTTTGATTTAAAAAATGAAATTTATAATAAATATCAAGAATTAGATCAAAAATTTTACAAAAACAATAGAACTGGAGATTTGATGAACAGGATTAGTGAAGATGTTAGTAAAGTTAGAATGTATGTAGGTCCAGCATTAATGTATACTATTAATACAATAGCACTTTTTATTATAATTATATCTTACATGGTTAGTGTAGCACCTACTCTAACAGCTTACACAATTATTCCTTTACCAATTCTTTCATTTTTAATTTTTAAACTCAGTAAAAAAATTAATATTAAGAGTAAAAAAGTACAAGAATCACTCTCCAGAATTACAACTTATACACAAGAATCATTCAGTGGTATTTCAGTTATTAAATCTAATACTATTGAAAAAGAGGTTGTCAATTCAATGATGAATTATTCAAATGACACAAAACAAAAGAATATTGATTTAGCAAAATTTCAATCATGGTTCTTTCCAATGATGATTCTATTAATTGGTATAAGTAATATTATAGTAATATACATAGGTGGAAAACAGTATATAAATAATCAAATTGATTTAGGAGTTTTGGCAGAGTTTATTATTTATGTAACAATGTTAACTTGGCCTGTTGCAACGGTTGGCTGGGTAACCTCAATTGTTCAGCAAGCAGAAGCTTCACAAAAAAGAATTAATGAGTTTTTAAAAGAAAAAAGCAACATTAAAAATTTATTTAATGACAATTACGATTTTAAAGGTGAAATAGAATTTAATAATGTAAAATTGATATATCCTGAAACTAAAATTGTAGCAATAAATAATTTGAGTTTTAAAATTGATAATGGAAAATCATTAGGGATAATTGGAGGGGTTGGTTCTGGAAAGTCAACAATAGCTGAGTTAATTCTTAGGAATTACGATCCTAATGATGGTGAAATAATGATTGATAACAAGAACTTGAAAAAACACAATTTAGATATTGTAAGGCAAAATATTGGATATGTTCCTCAAAGCACATTTTTGTTTTCAGATTCAATTTCAAACAATATAAAATTTGGAAATATTAATGCATCAAATGAAGATGTAATAAGATTTTCAAAATTTGCTAATGTCCATAAAGATATTGATAGCTTTTATGAAAAATACAATTCAATATTGGGTGAAAGAGGAATAAACTTGTCAGGAGGTCAAAGACAAAGAATTGCAATTGCGAGAGCTTTAATAAAAAAACCAAAAATCATTATACTTGATGATAGTCTTTCAGCAGTTGATACAGAAACAGAAGATAAAATTTTCAGAAATATTCTGAACGATATTACTAACTGTACTAAAATCATAATTAGTCATAGAATATCTACAGTCAAACATTGTGATAAAATAATAGTAATGAACGAAGGTGAAAAAGTTCAAGAAGGAAGTCATTCTGAGCTAATAAAAAAAGAAGGTTATTACAGTGAAATTTATAATCAACAGATAAAGGGCAAATAAATCATTTTAATTTTGCTGTTTAATTTATTTTACTCATTTTTGAACGAATATAATACTTAATAAATGGAAGAAAATAATAATAATGTTAATGAAGACATTTTCTCAAAAGTTTTGAGAGCAGGAAGAAGAACTTATTTTTTTGATGTAAGATCTACAAAAGCTGGGGATTATTACTTAACAATCTCTGAAAGCAAAAAATTCACAAACGAGGATGGCACTTTTTATTTCAAAAAGCATAAGATTTATTTATATAAGGAAGATTTTCAAAATTTTTCTGAAATCTTAGGTGAAATGACTAAATATATCATTGATGAAAAAGGAAGTGAAGTAATTAGTGAAATACATGACAAAGACTTTAAGGCTAAAAAAGCTGAAGAAGAAAATAATGAAGAAAAAAAAGAAGATTCGTCAGATGAAGAAAATACAGATAAGTTTACAGATGTTAGCTTTGAGGATATTTAATTTTTCTTGAAAGGTCTTTTTAAAACTTTAAAAAAATCATTTTTATCATCATAATTATCATCTATTCCATAGATAATTTTTTCCTTATCTAATTCTGAATAGGTTCCAAATAATCTATCCCAGATTGAAAATATATTACCATAATTTGTATCAGTATATGGCATGTACGAATGATGGTGTACTTTATGCATATCTGGAGTAACAATTACATAAGACATTATCTTATCTATTTGAGAATTCAACTTAATATTGGCATGATTAAATTGTGAAAAAACAACTGATAATGATTGGTAAAGAAAAACTATCGCTATTGAAGATTCAGAAACAAAAACTGCAAAAACAGTAAAAATAAATCTAACAAGACTTTCAATTGGATGATGTCTATTAGCAGTAGTTGTATCAACATGTTTATCAGAGTGATGAACAGCATGAACTAACCAAAGAGGCTTAATCTTATGTTGTACATAATGGGCTAAGTAAGCACCAATTAAGTCTAAAATCATTAAACTCAACAAAACCCTCATGAATCCATCAATGTTTAAGAATGAAATTAAACCAAATTCATTTTTTGAAATATAATCACATGATATAACAATTAAAAAGGCAAGAGAAAAGTTTACAATTATTGTGGTTAAAGTGAGTAAAATATTAGTTATAGCATGCTTAAACTTATTATAAGAAAAAACTCTAAAAGGTATAAATCCTTCTATTATCCAAAAACCTGTAATTCCAAGAGCTAAAATTAAGCCTCTTTGTGTTGATGAAATATTATCAAAAAAATATATTATTTGATCTAACATGCAATAAAATTAAAAATTAAATTTGTAAAAAAAAGAAATGGCAAGAACACCTTCTAATATGATTGAATTAGGATCAAAAGCACCTGATTTTAAATTGGTTAACACCAGAGATAATGAATTAATATCATCTAATGATTTATTTAAAAAGAAAGGTGTTTTAATTATGTTTATTTGTAATCATTGTCCTTTTGTTATACATGTAATTGATGAAATAGTTAAAATCAGTGACGAATATGAAAATAATATTTCATTTATTGCTATTTCAAGTAATGATGTTGAAAACTATCCAGATGATTCACCAGAGTTAATGAAATTGTTAGCTAAAGAAAAAGAATTTAATTTTCCATACTTATATGATGAATCGCAAGAAGTAGCTAAAATGTATGATGCTGCTTGCACACCTGATTTTTTTCTTTACAATTCAGAAAAAAACTTAGTATACAGAGGTCAACTTGATGGATCTAGACCTGGAAATGAAATCCCTGTTACTGGATTCGATTTAAGAAATGCAATTGACTGCTTAATTAGTGATGTTGAAAATGCTGAAGTTCAAAAACCAAGTATCGGGTGCAACATAAAATGGAAGTAAATTAAAAACCAATTTCACAATAGTGATACAATCTAAATAGCTTTAGATCTTCCTCTTCATACTCATCTTCAAATTCATCTAAAACAATTTGGATATCATCTGATTCAAGATCGTTGAAAAAATCTAAAAGCTCATCATGAGACTCGTCATCAAATAAATCATCAACAATATACCTTAAATTTAATTTTGTACCAGAATATATTATTGTTTCAAGATCTTTTAACACTTGAGTATATTCAACATTTTTTGCAGATGCCATTTCCTCAATATTCAACTTTTTATCAACTGACTGAATAAAGAATAATTTTAATGAAGAATTTATGCCAGAAGATTTTATAATTGTATCAAGAGGTCTTTCCACATCATTTTCATCAACATATTTACTTATCACATCTATAAATTTATTTCCAAACTTTTTAGCCTTACCCTCTCCTACTCCACCTATTGTAGATAATTCTTCCTGAGTAATGGGATATTTTAATGTCATTTCCTCAATAGATGATTCTTGAAAAACAGCAAAAGGAGGAATATTAAGATCTTTAGATATAGTTTTTCTCAAATCAATCAAAATTTTATAAAGTTGTTCATCAATAACAAATGATTTTTTTTCTGATTTATTAACTGTTATAGTTTCTTTTGAAAAATCTCTATCAATTGAAAGTAAAAATGATTTTTGATTTTTGATAAAATCTTCTCCCTTTTCTGTTAATTTTAAAACTCCATATTCTTCTACTTTTTTCATTAATAAACCATCAACAATCATTTTTCTAAGTAGTGACTTCCAAAAAATCAAATCATTATGTTTTCCTTTTCCAAAAAAAGGTTTAGATGATGAATTATGTGCTTTTAAAGTCGACGTTTCAAAACCAAATATAAATGATGACATATCCTTTAATTTATATTTTTGATTTGTACTTTTTATTGAGTCTAACACTAATTTTACATCATTTTTAACTTCAATGGTTTCTTTTGGATCTTTAGAGTTATCATCCATTTTGTTACCTAATCCATTTATTTCATCATACTTTTCACCAAAATAATTAAGAATAAATTTTCTTCTTGACATTGATGTTTCACAATACGATGCTACCTCCTCAAGTAAGGCTAGTCCTTGTTCTTGCTCAGAGATAGGCTTTCCGGATAAAAATTTTTCTAATTTTTCAATATCATCGTAAGAGTAAAAGGCTAAACAATGTCCTTCACCTCCATCTCTCCCTGCTCTTCCAGTTTCTTGATAATATGATTCTAAACTTTTAGGAATATCGTAATGTATAACATATCTAATATCCGGTTTGTCGATACCCATTCCAAAAGCTATTGTGGCAACTATAACATCACAATCATGCATTAAAAAATATTCTTGATTTCTAGATCTATTTTTTTGTTCAAGACCAGCATGATATGGAAGAGCATTGATGCTATTTAAGGTTAGTAGATTGGCAAAATCTTCTACTCGTTTTCTAGATAAACAATATATTATACCAGATTTACCTGAGTTTTTCTTTATAAATGATATGATTTGTTTTTCAATTGTATCATCTTTTTTTCTAATCTCATAAAACAAATTAGGTCTATTAAAAGAAGATTTAAATATTTTAGGTTGATTTAAATCTAAAGTTTTAATAATATCATCTTGAACTTTAGGTGTTGCCGTTGCAGTTAGAGCAGTTATCTTTATACTTGGATCAATTTTTTTTACAAAGTGAAATATATTTCTATAATCAGGTCTAAAATCATGCCCCCATTCAGAAATACAATGTGCTTCATCTACTGCAACAAATGATATTTTTTGTTTTTTTAGAAAATCAATGTTATAATCTTTTGACAATGATTCAGGTGCCATATATAATAATTTAGTAACACCTGAGGAAACTCCTTCTTTAACCCTAGAAATTTCAGATTGTGTAAGAGAAGAATTTAAAACACAAGCAATTAAATCATTTTCAAAAACACCTTTCAAAACATCGACTTGATTTTTCATTAAAGCAATCAATGGAGAAACAATAATAGCCATACCTTCCATGCAAATAGCTGACATTTGATAACAGAGCGATTTTCCACCACCTGTAGGCATTATTACTAAGTTGTTATTGTGATTTAGAATTGATGTAATTATATCTTTCTGATTATCTCGAAATGATGAAAATCCAAAATATTTTTTTAAGACACTGGTTAGTTCAGTCTGTGTTGACATTTTTGATACTAAATAAGGTATATTTGTACCTTAGCTAAACTAAATATAGCTTAATTTAAAGTTTGAATAATTAAAAAAATCAATAAAGTTTTGAACAAATTAGATTTAAAAAAAATTTCAAAAGATATTTTAGATAACCAGATAGACTCAATTAATAAACTTGAAAAATCATTTGATAAAAACTTTGAAAATATAATTGATTTTTTAGGAAAAATTAAAGGCAGAATTATAATTACAGGAATTGGTAAAAGTGCAATTATTGGAATGAAAATTTCAGCCACATTAAATTCAACAGGTTCTCCATCAATATTCATGCATGGCTCTGATGCATTACATGGTGATCTTGGTGTCATTGGGAAGAATGATGTTGTATTATGTTTTTCTAAAAGTGGAAACAATACTGAAACTATTGACTTAGTAAAACAAATAAAAAAATTAAAAACAAATTTAATTGGAATAACATCTGAAAAAGATTCTTTTTTAGGAAAGAAATCAGATAAATCCATAGTGTATAAAATTGAAAAAGAGGCATGTCCAAACAATTTAGCACCAACAACAAGCACGAGCATACAGCTTTTAATTGGTGATACAATTGCAATTTGTTTAATGTATCTAAAAGGTTTTAAAACTGAAGATTTTGCAAAGTTTCATCCATCGGGATCTTTAGGAAAAAAACTTACATTAACTGTTAAAGACTTAGTTAATGAAGATTTAATTCCAGGAATTAATATTAATAGTAAATTTAAAGATGCTATAGATGAAATATCTTCAAAAATGTATGGAGCAACTGCTATTTTAAAAAACAAAAAAATTGTTGGTATTATTACTGACGGAGATGTTAGAAGAACAATAAAGAACTTTAAAGACCCATTAGAATTGGATGTTTCTAAAATTATGAGTTCTGAACCAAAAGTAATCGATAGTAAAACTTTAGCTTCAGATGCACTAAAAATCATGAACGACAATAAAATAACTCAAATTATTGTTGTTGAAAAAGATAGTTATTTAGGAATGGTTCACATGCATCAAATTTTGAATTCAGGAATATGAATGAAAGATTAAAAGACCCAAATGAAATGTCATTTTTAGATCATCTTGAAGACTTAAGATGGCATATACTAAGATCATTCTTGGCTATAGTTTTTTTTGGCTTTATTGCATTCATCTTTAAAGATTTCATTTTTAATAAAATTATTTTTGGACCTAAAAGTGTTGATTTCTTTACATACAGGACACTTTGTGAATTATCAAATTTTTTTGGTCTAAATGACAGTTTTTGTATTAATGAAATGCCTTTTAGAATTCAAAGTAGAACTATGTCTGGTCAATTTTCAGCTCATATTTGGACATCAATTGCTGCAGGATTCGTTATTTCATTTCCCTATGTTTTGTATCAATTTTGGAATTTTATAAGTCCTGGTTTGTATCAAAATGAAAAAAAACATGCTAGAGGCTTCATTTTTGTTTCTAGTTTACTTTTCTTTATTGGTGTATTGTTTGGATATTATGTAATCTGCCCTTTATCAATCAACTTTCTAGGAAATTATACTGTAAGTGAAGAAATTTTTAATGATTTTGACCTTAGCAGCTACATTGGATTAGTAAGAGCATCTGTCTTGGCTTCTGGTTTAATTTTTGAGTTGCCAATAATCATTTACTTTTTGACCAAAATTGGATTAGTTACTCCAGAAATTCTTATTAAGTATAGAAAATTTGCGCTTGTAGGAGTATTGGTATTAGCAGCAGTAATTACACCTCCAGATGTTGCTAGTCAAATAATTGTGGCTATTCCAATAGTAATATTGTATCAAATTAGTATTTACATTTCAAGAATTGTTGTAGAAAAAAATAGTTAGTTATGAAACTTGAAGCAAGAAAAATTGAAAAATCATACAGCTCTAGAAAAGTAGTTAAAGGTGTCGACCTTGAGTTAAAACAAGGTGAAATTGTTGGTTTATTAGGTCCTAATGGAGCAGGAAAAACAACATGTTTCTACATGATTGTTGGATTAATTAAATGTGATAACGGAATAATTTCAATTAATAATAATGATATTTCTTTAGAGCCAATGTATAAAAGAGCAAAACAAGGTATTGGCTATTTAGCTCAAGAGGCTTCTGTTTTTAGAAAATTAACAGTTGAAGAAAATATTAAAGCAGTTCTAGAGTTAACTGATAAAACTAAATTTGAACAAAAAAACGATTTAGAAAACTTGATAAAAGAATTTAGTCTTGAAAAAGTTAGAAAAAACAGAGGTGATCTTCTCTCTGGTGGTGAAAGAAGAAGAACAGAAATTGCTAGAGCTTTAGCCACTGAACCTAAGTTTCTATTACTCGATGAACCTTTCGCAGGTGTTGATCCAATTGCAGTAGAAGAAATTCAAAAAATTATTGCTCATCTTAAAACAAAAAATATTGGTGTTCTAATAACTGATCATAATGTTCAAGAAACACTAGCAATAACAGACAGAACATATCTTATGTTTGAGGGAAAAATATTAAAAAGTGGTAAACCTGAGGAATTGGCAAAGGATGAGATGGTAAGAAAAGTTTATTTAGGACAAAATTTTATTTATAGAAGAAAAAATTTAACATTTAATAGTATTGACTGATTATATTCAAATTTTTTGTGGATCTGGTTTTGATGCGCTTGAATTAAAAAATAGACTTAATGATATAAGTATACACCCGATAATTAAAGATGAAACTAAATCTGGTAATTTAGCTGGATTTGGAATTCCAAATTACATGTATTCTCATAAAGTATTTATTCATAAAGATCAATATGAAGATGCTTCTTTGTTTATTCCTGAAATAATAAAACAAGATAAAATATAGGCTAATATTAAGAAACTAAGTAAAGAGGCTAACTCAACGTCATTTAAATAGGAATAAATTATTGTAATTAATTGAAGTAAAATAAAAAGTAAAAGAAATTGTTTTTCATCTTTATTTTTTAATGATTTAAATGAATAAAATTTAAAATCACTAATCATTAAAAATGAAAAAACAACAACAATTAAAATCAAAACAAATTCATTTAAATAAAATAGAAATGATGGTAATCCTAAAAAAAATATAGCATTAGCAGGTGTTGGTAAACCTTTAAAATGTGTGGAACTTTCGAGAAGATTAAATTTTGACAATCTGTATATTGAACAAATTATTACTATTAAAGGAAAAAGTCTTGCATATAAAGAAAATTCATATTTAGAAAGATAATAAATCAGAAGAAATACTGGCACTACAGCAAAAGAGATTAAGTCAGAAAAAGAATCTAATTGAGAGCCTAATTTAGATTTAACATTAAATATCTTCGCAAAAAAACCATCAAAAAAATCAAAAATTGCTGCAATAAATATTAATACAATTATACAGTAGTATTTTTCAGAGTTAGAATATTCAAAACTGTCAATAAATAAAAAAAATAATGCAAAACAACCAAGTAAAGCATTACAAATGGTAAGAAAGTTCGGAAGGTGTTTGATAAATTTCAAATCTTAGGTTAAGTTTATAATCTAAACAAATTTAAAATTTAATTCTTGAATATATATAAAGGGCTTTTAATTACATCAATTGGAGGATTGTTATTTACAGCTGCGTGGCCAACCTACGGATTTTTTCCACTCGTATTCTTAGGGCTAATTCCTTTTTTGTATGTGAATGAATTTTATAAAGGAAAAAATATTTTTTTAATTTTTTTTACTGGCTTTTTTATTTGGAATATTACTTCTACATATTGGCTTTCATATGCAACTATTTTTGGTTACCTCTTCGCATGTATAGTTAATTCATTTATGATGACTTTAGTTTTTTACTTATTTAGAAAGGTAAAAATTAAAACAAATGAAAAATTAGGATTTATATTTTTAATCGCGTTATGGATATGTTATGAAAAACTTCATTTGGTATGGGACTTTTCTTGGCCTTGGCTAATTTTTGGAAATATTTTTTCTGAAAACACTTGGATAATTCAGTGGTATGAATACACTGGTGTTTTTGGAGGTACTTTATGGATTTTAGTTACAAATATTTTATTGTTTAAAATTTATTCCAATCATTTAAAAGGTGTTCAATCAAAAAGATTAATTTATACACTTATATCAATATTTACAATTCCATCATTAATTTCCTTTGGAATATATAGAACTTTTGAGGATAAAGGTGAAATTAAAAACATTTCGATAGTCCAACCTAATGTAGATCCATATTCGGATAAGTACTCTATAACCAATAATGACAATCTAAATTATCTTAAAAATATAATAGAAAAAAATAAAATTAAAAACTCTTTAATTCTCTTTCCAGAAACATTTTTTTCAGAGGGAGTTCAAATAAATAGTTATTATTATAATGATTT
The DNA here is from genome assembly GCA_002702385.1 of Flavobacteriaceae bacterium. Taxonomy (GTDB): domain Bacteria; phylum Bacteroidota; class Bacteroidia; order Flavobacteriales; family Flavobacteriaceae; genus Eutrophosalina. Next base: position 16,934 of record NZZF01000056.1, read on the forward strand.
GTCCAATAAAATTTTTGATTTAAATTCAAGATATAAAAATGAAATCTTAACTGGAATAGAATTGTATGAGGTTTTGTATGATTCAACTGAATTAAAAGAATATTCTAATAAAATTGGAGATAATAGATGGATCAACATCTACAATAGTGCTATATATTTTAATGATAAAACANATTATTATCATAAATCGAAACTTGTAGTAGGNGTTGAAAAAATGCCATATCGNAATATTTTAGAACCAATTTTAGGTCAAGTATTATTAGATTTTGGTGGGTTATCTCTNACAAGAGGATTTCAAAATAGAAGAAATGTATTTAAAACCTCAAATTATAATATATCACCAATTATATGTTATGAATCTATTTATGGTGAATATTTAACAGATTATGTAAAAGATGGCGGAAAAGTGTTAGCTATAATTACTAATGATGCTTGGTGGGATTACACAGAGGGGCACAGACAACATTTTTCATATGCAAGGTTAAGAGCAATAGAAACTAGAAAGAATATAATAAGAAGTGCTAATACAGGTATTTCAGGAATAATCGACTCAAAAGGAGATGAAATAATTAAAACTGAATACAATCAAGAAACAATTCTTTCTGGAAATTACAAGGAAAATAATATTATAACTTTCTACGTTAAATATGGAGATTACATATATAGAATAGCCTTATTTTTTGTTATTATTATTTTTTCATACTATCTATCCTTAAAATTAACTCGAAGAAAATAACATTTCTTTAATAAAATGTTATTTTTTAAAGAAAGTGTTGCACAAGATTAATAAAAATATATTTTTGCAAAATAAAATAAGTAATTATGTATTGGACTTTAGAATTAGCATCTTATTTGAGTGATGCACCATGGCCTGCTAGTAAGGATGAATTAATTGATTACGCTATTAGAACCGGTGCTCCCCTAGAAGTAGTTGAAAATTTACAAGCTATGGAAGAGGAAGAAGAAGAAATTTATGAATCTATTCAAGAAATTTGGCCTGATTTTCCTACGGAAGAAGATTACTTATGGAATGAAGAAGAATATTAAAACAATTTAAAATAATATATTAAAAGTCTCCTCCGGAGGCTTTTTTTTTAACTAAATTTGATACTTTACTAAATGAATCTACTTAATTCAATACTAAAAGTTTTTGTTGGAGATAAGGCAAAAAAAGATATAAAAGAAATTTCTCCTTTAGTATCAAAAATAAATTCAATCGAAAATGAATTTATAAAATTATCTAATGATGAATTAAGAGCTAGAACCACAAAATTTAAATCTGAAATTACTAATCTTAAAAATCCTTTTCAGAACAGAATTGATTCAATTAATGATAAAATAGAAAAAGAAAGCAGTATAGATGAAAAAGAAAATTTATACAATGAAATTGAAGGGCTTGAAAACAAATATTTAGATGAAATTGATAAATACTTAAATGATATTTTACCTGAAGCATTCTGCGTAGTAAGAGAAACAGCCAGAAGATTTAGTGAAAATGAAGAGATTATTGTAGCTGCAAACGATTATGATGTCAAATTATCCTCAACTAAGCCCTATGTGAATATTGAAAGCAATAAAGCTAAATGGGTTAATAACTGGGATGCTGCTGGAAAAAATGTAATCTGGGATATGGTTCACTATGACGTACAACTTATTGGAGGAATTGTTCTTCATAATGGTAAAATTGCAGAAATGCAAACTGGTGAAGGTAAAACTTTAGTTGCCACACTTCCTGTATATTTAAATGCATTGACAGGAAATGGAGTACATCTTGTAACTGTTAATGATTATTTAGCAAAACGAGATTGCGCATGGATGTCTCCAATATTTGAATTTCATGGAATGAGTGTTGATTGTATTGACCATTATAAGCCACATTCAATTGAGAGAAGAAATGCATACTTGGCAGATATAACCTATGGAACAAATAATGAGTTTGGGTTTGATTATTTAAGAGATAATATGGCTCATAAATTAGATGACCGAGTACAAAGAAGACATTCTTATGCAATAGTTGATGAAGTTGATTCTGTTTTAATTGATGACGCCAGAACTCCTTTAATTATATCTGGACCTATTCCACAAGGTAATAATCATGAATTTAATGAATTAAAACCTAAAATTTCATCATTAGTTCAAATTCAAAGACAACTTGTTACACAAATTCTTGCAGAGAGTAAAAAATTATTTTCTGACGGCAATAAAGAAGATGGAGGTTTTAAATTATTGCAAGCTTATCGTGGATTACCAAAAACAAAAGCATTAATAAAGTTTTTAAGTGAGGAAGGTATAAAACAAACCTTACTTAAAACTGAAAATTTCTACATGCAAGATAACAACAGAGAAATGCCAAAAGTTGATGCTGACTTATATTTTACGATCGATGAAAAAAACAATCAAATTGAATTAACCGATAAAGGAATAGAACATTTATCACAAGATGTAAATGATTCAAAATTCTTTATTCTTCCAGATATATCAATAAAAATATCTGAAATTGAAAATAAAAATTTAAAGCCACAAAACGAGGCAGAAGAGAAAGAAAAAATATACACAGATTTCAGTGTAAAAAGTGAAAGAATACACACTTTGAATCAGTTACTAAAAGCATACACTTTATTTGAAAAGGACATTGAATATGTTGTAATGGATAATAAGGTTAAGATTGTTGATGAGCAAACTGGAAGAATTATGGAAGGTAGGAGATATTCAGATGGTCTTCATCAAGCAATTGAAGCTAAAGAGAATGTCAAGATTGAAGATGCAACGCAAACCTTTGCTACTATTACTCTTCAGAATTATTTCAGAATGTATCGTAAACTTTCGGGAATGACTGGAACAGCAGTTACTGAACAAGGTGAGTTTTGGGATATTTATAAATTAGATGTTATTGAAATACCTACAAACAGACCTGTTATAAGGAAAGATGAAAATGATCTCATATACAAGACAAAAAGAGAAAAGTATAATGCTGTAATAAACAATGTAAGTAAAATTGTAAATGATGGAAGACCAGTTCTAATTGGTACAACATCTGTAGAAATTTCTGAGCTATTATCTAGAATGTTAAATATTAAAAATATTAAACACAATGTTTTAAATGCTAAGCTACATAAGAAAGAAGCAGATATTGTTGCTGAAGCTGGTAAAGCTGGTATTGTTACAATAGCAACTAATATGGCTGGAAGAGGAACTGATATTAAAATATCAGACGAAATAAAAGAAAGAGGTGGATTAGCTATAATCGGAACAGAAAGACACGATTCAAGAAGGGTTGACAGGCAATTAAGGGGTAGATCAGGGAGACAAGGTGATCCAGGTAGCTCACAATTTTATGTTTCATTGGAAGATAATTTAATGAGACTTTTTGGATCTGATAAGGTTGCTAGAATGATGGATAAAATGGGCCATAAAGATGGTGAAGTAATTCAACATTCACTTATGACAACAACCATTGAAAGAGCTCAAAAGAAAGTTGAAGAAAATAATTTTGGTATAAGAAAGAGATTATTAGAATATGATGATGTTATGAATCTTCAAAGGGAGGTTATATACACAAAAAGGAAAAATGCCTTGGACGTTAATAGGCTTAAAGTTGATATTGCAAATATGATTTACGAAACAGTTGAATCAATTTATATGTCAGCAAAAAATAATAATGATTTTAAATCATATGAATTCGACCTAATCAGATATTTTTCAATCACATCTCCTTTTAATATAGATGAGTTTGAAAATTTAGATCAAAATAGAATTATTGATGATTTATATAATATTGTTTTAAAACATTACGAGAAAAAAAATTATGAAAACTCTTTGAAAGTTTTTCCTGTAGTAAAAAATGTATATGAAAATCCTCAGAACAAGTTTGAAAGGATTGTAGTTCCATTTACTGACGGGAAAAAAACTATGAATATCGTAACAGACCTTAAAAAAGCTTATGAATCTGATGGAAAAGAGTTGATTAATGATTTTGAAAAAAACATATCATTAGCTATTATTGATGACACATGGAAAACTCACTTAAGAAAAATGGATGAGCTTAAACAATCTGTACAATTAGCAGTTCATGAACAAAAAGACCCGTTACTTATCTATAAGTTTGAAGCTAAAGAGCTCTTTTTTAGCATGATTGATCAACTTAATAAAGATATTTTAACATTTTTATTCAAAGGCGAGTTGCCATCAAAAAATCCAAATGAAATAACAGAAGATAGGCAAACTAGAAGAAGAGAAAGATATAATACTTCTAAAGAAGAGATCTTGAACAGTGACGAGATGGCGAATAGAAATAGAGAAGTTGGAGCTAGCGCTTCTGGCGGAAACTCTGTAGTTGAAACTATTGTAAGAGAACAAAGGAAAATTGGAAGAAATGAAAGAGTAAAAATTAAGAATATTCAAACAGGTGAAGTTAAACAAGTAAAATATAAACAAGCTGAACCTTTGATACAAACTGGAATATGGATCATAAATGAAAATTAAAGAAAATGAATGTTTTAATAATTGGTCCTCACCCACCACTAAAAGGTGGTATTTCTGATTTTAACCATCAACTATATTCACATTTAGAAGAATTTAAAAATTGTTATTTCATAAGCTTTGATAGAAGCTATCCTTTTTTTTTAAGAAATAAAAAAAAACAAATTTCAAGTCAAAAAAAAGAATTCAAAAATATTTTAAAAATAAATCCTTATAATCCATTTACGTGGAGTAAGATTAATCGATTAATAAAAGAAAAGAAAATAAATAGTGTTATAACAACATACTGGACTCCAATTACTGGTTTAGCTTATTTATTGATTAATAAGACTATTACTATAGATACAAAAAAAATAGGATTATTTCATAATGTATTCCCACACGAAAATTATTTGTTTAGTAAAATGATTTTAAAATTATACATCAATTCACTTGACACCTTATTAACATTATCAGTACACACTTCACAACAAATTAAATCTTTTTCAAAAAGAGAATCATATTCGTTATTTCATCCAATTGATAATTTAAAAATAGCTTCAAAAGAAGAATCTTTAAAGAAACTTAAATTAAACAAAAACAATAAATATATTTTATTCTTAGGAATGATAAGAAAATATAAAGGCCTTGAATTATTATTAAATAGCTTCAAAAATATTATTGAATTTGACAATAAGATTAAACTTATAATAGCTGGTGAGTTTATTGAAAATAAAAAAAAATATTTAAATCAAATAGAAAAGTTATCATTAAAAAATCATGTGATTATTAGTAAAGGTTTTATTAACAAGAAGGATATCAAATATTACATGGGTGCATCTGAAATTTTAGTTCAACCCTACATAAATGCAACACAAAGTGGAATAACAGCTTTGGGTATTTCTTTCGAAAAAATTATTGTGTCAACAGGTGAAGGAGGAATAAAGGAAATAATTAATAATAAAAATGGCTACATATGTAATAAAGATTATAAATCCATTTCTAAAAACATAATTAGAGCACTTAGTTCTAACAACTCTAAAAAATTAAAAAAATTATCAGACTTAAAGAAAAAATTTTCGTGGAATAATTTTTGTAAAGAGTTAATTGATAATATTAAGACTTGAAAAATCTATTTTTTTTTATTGTAGTACTTATAAATTTAAATTTAAGCTCACAAACTAATTATTCCGAAGCTTATTTTGCATCAGGTTGTTTTTGGTGTGTTGAATCAATTTATGAAAGCCTAAACGGTGTTAGTGAAGTTCAATCTGGATATTCTGGAGGAAAAACCAAAAATCCTGATTACTACCAAGTTTTAACTGGAAAGACAGGTCATGCAGAAGCAGTTAAAGTAATATATGATTCGAAAAAAATATCATTTAAAAGGTTGGTTGAAGTTTTTTTTGCATCACATGATCCAACAACATTAAATCGACAAGGTCCAGATGTTGGAACACATTACAGATCAATTGCATTTTATAAAAATGATATTGAAAAAAACATTATTAATACTGAAATTAAAAGGTTATTAAATAATAAGATTTACAAAAAAATTGTTACTGAAGTAACTAAATTTGAAGTATTCTACATCGCAGAGGATTATCATCAAGATTATAAAGTAAATAACCCTAATAACCCCTATATATGGAACGTTTCGGTACCAAGAATAAATGATTTTAAAAAAAAGTTTCCAGAATTACTTAAATAATTTTCCTACTAATCGATTAAATATTGCAATATAAAAGAAATAAGAAATTGATATTCCAATTAATGAACCTATAATTATATCAGATGGGTAATGTACACCTAGATAAACTCTACTATATGCTACAACTGCAGCCCAAAGAAATAATAAAAAATATTCTTTTTTTCTATTCATAAACAAAATGAATATTGTGGCAATAACAAAAGAATTTGATGCATGTGCTGAAAAAAAACTATACAAGCCTCCACAATCTTCTTTTACAACACGTATAATGTTTTGAATTTGATCATCATGACATGGCCTAAGTCTTTGAATTGAGTTTTTAAATAAATTAGATAATTGATCACTAATGAATATTAGAAAAACAATCGATAACATATAAATAGAATATACTTTATATAGTTTTTGTTTTTGGTAACTGTATCTTAAACTACGAAAGAGCAAAAAAAGTAACAATAAATAAAGAGGAATATGTGTAAACTTGTTAGTTAAAATTAACCACAAATTATCAAATTTTTCAGAACCTAAAGAGTTTAGAAATATTAATAAATTTCTATCTAATTCTAATACCAATTCCATATTATCTTAATCCGTACTTATCAAAAAGATAAACTAAGGAAGCAATAGCTCCTGAACCCATTTCTAATTCTCTTTTATTGATAGCATTAAAGGTGTCAATTTCAGTATGATGATAATCAAAATATCTTTGTGAGTTAGGTCTAAGTCCAGCTAAAATATTATTATCTGTCTTTAAATTAGCTATATCTGCCCCACTACCGCCTTTAATAAAAACATTAATGAAATATGGCGCAAAATATTTTTTCCATTCTAAAAGCTTAATAAAATCCTCATTATTTGTTGTAAAGGAAAACCCAAGGGGTCTAAAACCTCCTGCATCAGATTCAATAGCAAAAATATGGTTTAACTTTTCTCTATCAGAAACTTCTTTATATTTAAGTGAACCTCTTAAACCATTTTCTTCATTTATAAATAATACTACTCTTAAAGTTCTTTTAGGTTTATAATTAATTTTATTAAAAATATTTAGAAGATCCATAGAATGAACAACGCCTGCACCATCATCGTGGCTTCCATCACCTAAATCCCAAGAATCTAAATGTCCACCTACTAAAATAATTTCATCTGGAAATTCAGACCCCTTTTTTTCTGCTATAACATTATATGACTGAACATCTGGTAGTTGTTTGCATTGTTGTCTAAAAAGAAATTTAAGATCAGGTTTTATTTTTAAAAGACTACTTAATTTATCAGCACCATTAGTACTAATAGCAGCGCCTGGAATCCTTTTGCTAACGGGAAGATCACCGTAGGCTAACCCTCCAGTATGTGGATAATCATCAGACCTTAAAGTCATTGATCTAACAATTACACCAATAGCACCATATTTAGACGCTTCCATTGCTCCTAATGCACGTTGATCAACTGCTCTACCGTAAGCAGTGAAAGTGGTTATAAATTCAGGTTCCATGGGTCTATTGAAAAAAACAATTTTACCATCAATATTATCCTTGCCCAATTCTTGAAGTTCTTTAAGACTAAAAACTTCTATAACGTTGGCCTTTAAACCAACAGAAGGTGTTGCTACTGAACCTCCCAATGCAGCTATAGGAACATTAAAAGTAATCCCAGGCTCTGTTTCTATTAAAGCAAATTCTTTAGGTCCCCTAACCCATCTTGGAACCATAACAGGCTGAAGCCAAACTTTATCAAATCCAAGTTGATCTAATTCTGATTTAGTATATTCAATTGCTCTTTGAGCTTCAAGAGAGCCAGAAAGTCTTCCGCCAATTTGATTTGATAAATAATCTAACCATTCATAAGCCTTGCTTTTAGTTAGAGATGTGTCAAAAATACTTTTAATCAAAACATCATCTTGAGCGCTCAATGAATTAAAAAATATAAAAAAAACGAATACTAACTTTTTCATTACTTTTTTCCAGAGAATTTGGCAACTTCCTTATCAGATATTTGATCATTATCAGAGAGTATAAATAATCTTTCAACTACATTTCTTAGTTCTCTAACATTACCTTTCCAATCGTATGATTTCATTTTTTTCATACCAGTTTCATCAACAAATATTCTTTTATTTTCATACTGGTTTGATAATAAAGAAATGAAATGTTCTATTAAAATTGGAATATCATCTTTTCTGTCATTTAAAGGAGGAACATTTAATTCAATTACAGAAATTCTATGATATAAATCTTCTCTAAATTTATTTTCAGAAATCAATTCAGAAATATTTTTGTTTGTAGCCGCAATAACTCTGGTATCAACATAAATATCTTTTTCACTACCAACTTTTTGTATTTTATTTTCTTGAATAGCTCTAAGAACTTTTGATTGAGCTGACATACTCATATCACCAATTTCGTCAAGAAAAATAGTACCATTATTAGCAGCTTCAAATTTTCCGGTTCTATCTTTATGTGCAGAAGTAAACGAACCTTTTATATGACCAAACAATTCACTTTCAATTAATTCAGATGGAATAGCCGCACAATTAACCTCAATAAACGGACCATCACTTCTAAAACTATTTGAATGGATTTGTCTAGCAACAAGTTCCTTACCAGATCCATTAGGGCCTAAAATTAAAACCTTGGCATTTGTAGGTGAAATTTTTTCAATTAAATTCTTAACATTAATAATCTTTTTAGAATCACCAATAATTTCATATTTACTAGCAGTCTTTTTAGTTTTAATATTTGATTTCTTAGAAGTTGTATTTTTTAGTGCGCTTCTAACTGAGGTCAATAAGTTGTTTAAATCTGGTGGTTTTTCAATATAATCAAAAGCGCCAAGTCTCATAGCTTTAACAGCAGTTTTTAAATCTCCATGACCTGAAATCATGATAATAGGAATTGTACTATCATAGCCAATAACAAACTCAAGTACATCAATACCATCTTTCTTTGGCATTTTAATATCACATAAAATTAAATCATAATGTTGGGATTTTATCAAAGAAATGGCTTCTTGTCCATTAGCAGCTTCATCAAGTTTATATTTAGAATTCTCTTCGGATAATACTTTTTTAAGGACTCTTCTTATCGCATCCTCATCCTCAACAATTAAAATTTTAGACATACCTTAATATACAAATTATGAAAACATATCTTTTACTTTTTCAAAAAAAGACTTGTCGTTTTTATCTGGGGATGGTTTGAAATGTTCATCGTTTTTCATTTGCTCAAAAAAAGATTTCTGTTCTTTACTCAAGGTTTTTGGAGTCCACACATTAACATGAACTAACAAATCCCCAGTTCCATAGCCATTAACCGATTTTAAACCTTTTCCTCTAAGTCTAAGAATTTTTCCAGATTGAATACCAGCTTCTAATTTTATCCTAACTTTTCCAGTAACAGTATCAATTTCTTTGGATATTCCTAAAACTGCATCCGAAATACTGACGTATAAGTCGTAATGTAGATTATTACCCTCTCTTTTTAAATTGTCATCTTCCAACTCATTTATTAAGATCAATAAATCACCAGGAACACCATCTGTGATTGGTTCATTACCTTTTCCAGAAACTCTTAACTGCATACCATCTTCAACTCCAGCAGGCATTTTAACTTCAACCATTTCTTCCTTTAAAACCTGACCGTTAGAATCAGAACCTGGTGGTTTATTAGAAACAATTTTACCAGTTCCAGAACAATTATTACATGTTGTTGTGGATTGCATTCTTCCAAGAATAGTATTTGTAATTTGAGTCATTTGACCACTACCATTACAAACTCTACATGTTGAATATTCTAAACCATCAGCCTGAACTTTTCTTTTAACTTTTATTTTTTTATTTACACCTTCGGCAATTTCCTTTATTGTTAAAGAAACTTTAATTCTGAGATTTGTACCCTTTGATCTTCTCGATGAAGAACCGCCAAATCCTCCAAATCCTCCAAATGCACTTCCAAATATATCTCCAAACTGACTAAAAATATCTTCCATGTTCATTCCGCCTGAACCAAAACCTCCATTACCTTGAAAAGCAGCATGTCCAAATTGATCATATTTAGCTCTTTTATCTTTATTTCCTAGAACTTCATATGCTTCAGCAGCCTGTTTAAATTTTTCTTCAGCTTTTACATCACCAGGATTTTTATCAGGATGATACTTTATTGCAGATTTTCTGTATGCTTTTTTTATTTCACTTTCAGAAGCACTTTTATTTACACCCAATATTTCGTAATAATCCTCTTTCATTAGTTAGCAACTACAACTTTAGGATATCTTAATATTTTATCACCAAGCATATAACCCTTTTCAATTACATCGACTATCTTTCCTTTATTCTTTGATTTATCAGCTTTTATTTGGGTAATAGCTTCATGAGACTCTGCATCAAATTTATCACCCTTATTAACCTCCATTTGAGTTAAACCCTTGGATTTTAAAATTTCATTAAACTTTGAGTAAATGAGTTCAAAACCCTGAACTAAATCATCATTTTCGGTTTTTTTAAATTCAAGTAAAGCCCTATCCATATCATCAGATATAGGTAAAAGTGCTGTCATCAATTCTTGAGAAGCAGTTTTAAACAAGTCTAGTCTTTCTTTGGATGTTCTTTTTCTATAATTTTCAAATTCAGCAAATAATCTTAGAAATTTATCTTTTTCATCACTTACTTGATTATTAAGATCACTTATTTGATCTTTTAACGTTGGTTTCTTTTTTGATTTTTTTTCTGCCATTGTATAATATTAATTGTATAGACTCAAATTATCTGCCAAAATTATAATATGTCATAATGTCATGATTTTTTTTAGATTTTCAAATTTAAATACAAAACCATTTTCTAAAAGTTTTTTTGGGTATACTTTTTTATTATTTAAAATAATTTCTCTGTAAAAATCAGAGATTCCTAAAATTTTAAAAGGAATGATCGCTAAGTAACTTGGAGTTGAAAAAGAAATTAAAGGTTTTTTATTTAAAGAGCTAACTTTTAATTGTAATTCAGAATTCAAAGATGGATTTGGAGACACTAAGTTAAATACACCATCTAATTTTTTTTTGATTATAAAATTAATAGCGCTTATCAAATCTTCCATGTGAATCCAAGATTGCCATTGAAAGCCTTTATCAATCATTGGGTTAATCTTCAAATTATTAATTAAAATTAATTTCTCAAGAAAACCACTCTCTTTTGATAAAACAATTCCAATTCTAAGTTTTGAAATTAGAATTTTAGAGTTTGATAATTTATCAATTTCATCTTCCCATTTCTTAACAACATTACCTAAAAAAGACTTACAATTTTTGATAGAAGTTTCATCTTGAATTTGAAGGTTATTATTCTCATAAATTCCTGTAGCAGATGCGGAAACAATATGTTCTAATTTATCATTATTCTTAATTAATTTATCAAGAGTCTTTATTGAGTTTATTCTAGAACTAAGAATTTCTTTTTTATTTTTTTTTGACCAAAAAGAAAAAACATTTTTTCCTGATAAATTAACAATTACATTAACACCTTTAATACTTTCATAATCAACCTCAAATTTTGTAGGATTCCAATGGAAATACTTTAATTTTTGAGAATTCTTTTTTGAATTTAAATTTCTAGTTAAAACATTTACATAAACACCATTGTCGATGAAAAACTTACACAATTTTTTACCTATAAAACCTGTTCCACCTGCTACTAGTATTTTCATTTTTAATTTTCTTCAATATTTCTTCAAAGTTAATTTGTAATTTTACTTTAATCAAATTAATAATGAATATTACTTTAACTAAAAATTCTAGAATTTCAAATGTAGATTTTTCAAATCTTCAATTTGGTCAGATTTTTAGCGATCATATGTTTGTATGTGATTATTTCGATGGAGAATGGTCAAATGAAAGAATTCTTCCATATTCCGATATAAAAGTAAGTCCATCTTCGAGGGTTTTTCATTACGGTCAAGCAATTTTTGAAGGAATGAAAGCTTACAAAGATGACAAAGATGTTATTTGGCTTTTTAGACCTGATGAAAATTTTAAAAGATTTAACATTTCATCTAAAAGGTTAGCAATTCCAGAAATTCCTGAGAAAATTTTTTTTAACGGCCTTAACGAACTATTAAAAATTGATAGAGACTGGATTAAAAAAGGAGTTGGAAATTCATTATATGTTCGTCCTTTTGTTTTTGCTTCTGAACCTTCAATAAATGCTACTGAAGCAAATGCATATAAGTTTATGATTATATGTACTCCTGCAAAATCTTATTATGAAAATCAAGAAATTTGGGTAAAAATTGAAGAGAAATTTAGTCGTGCTGCAAAAGGTGGCGTTGGATATGCAAAAGCTTCAGGAAATTATGCTGCTCAGTTCTATCCCACTCAAATTGCAAAAAATGAAGGATTTCAGCAAATAATATGGACTGATTCTAATAATCATAACCGTGTTGAAGAAGCTGGTACAATGAATCTTTTTTTTAAAATCAATGACACTTTAATAACTTCTCCAACTAGTGATAGTATATTAGACGGTATTACAAGGAAAAGTATTATTGAAATAGCTAAATCTTTAAAAATTAATATTGAAGAGAGAGACATCACTGTTGAGGAATTAATATCGGCTCATAAGTCTGGATCATTGAAGGAAATTTTCGGAACAGGTACAGCTGTAACAGTACTTCCAATTAACGGATTTGGTTACAGGGGCAATAGATTTTCAATTATTTCTAATGAAGAAAAAACCTCTGATCTATTAAAAATTAAGCTTAATAATATTCAATATGCTAGAACCAAAGACTTTAGTCATTGGCAATATAAAATCACCTAAAAAAACTTACTAAAATTAGGTTTAAAATAATTTGGACCTTTCATAACTTTACCATCTTCTCGGTAAATAGGATTTCCATCCAGACCAAGTTTGCTCATATTACTTTTTTGAATTTCATCAAAAATATCTTCAATTTAATCTTGCATACCATGTTCTATTATAGTTCCACATAAAATATATAACATGTCACCTAAAGCATCAGCAACCTCTATAATATCACCATTATTAGCAGCTTCTAGATATTCTTTATTTTCTTCATCCATTAAATTAAATCTAAGAGAATTTTTATCTTTTCCTAAACTTGGTAATGGAGAATTGCTATAACCAATCTTATAAGTTTCATGAAACTTCTTTACTGAATCTATTTGTTTTTTCATATGGGATAAATTTGATATATCTTTGTAAAAATAATTAAATATGTTTACAGAAGGACAGATTATATTTGCATTATTCTTTATAATTATTTTTTCAATAATTATTTTTTTAAGCTATAAAAAGGATATAAAATTTTTAAATAAAACTTACAAAGGAGTAAAATGGGTTTTAGTTGGGTTTATAGTTTTTTTTATTCTTTTGGTATATCTAAAATCATTAGTCAATGCTTAAAAATTTAATATTAGTATTTATTGGAGGAGGTTTGGGTAGTGTATTTAGATATCTAATTTCAAGAGTTGAAATACTTAACTCTGCAATACCATACAATACATTAATTGTCAACACAATTGGTTCTTTATTGATTGGAATTATTTTAGGATATTATCTTAAAAATGAAACATTAAATTCAAACTATATTATTTTTTTTACTACTGGCTTTTGTGGAGGATTCACCACTTTTTCTGCTTTTACAAATGAAAGTTTAAAATTATTAAGTGATGGTAATTTCCTCTTATTCTTTGTTTACATTACTTTGAGTATAATCTTAGGGCTTTGTGCTGTATATATAGGATTTACTTTTTCTAAATAATTGATATTAAGCACTTTACTCTACCTAAATTAAGAATTTACAAAATTTAATTAATCAATTTTATTAATATTAAAAATTTTTAGGCTGAAAATTTTCAATTTCTCAAAAAGAATGTGTTAGACCTAAAATTACAAAGTATGATTTGAACTAAAATTTACTTTTGGCTTGTTAATTAAAAAATTTATTATGAAAAAATTATTACAAAAAATGACTTTAGCAGTTGCTGCTTTATTCTTTATGTTTAATGTACAAACTGCAAAAGCTCAAGATTTTGGAGCTGACGTTGTTAGTTCATACGTCTGGAGAGGTACTCAATTTGGTTCAGGCCCACACATTCAACCGTGGATGGAGTTAGGCTCAGGAGCTCTAACCGGTGGTATTTGGGGAAGTTTCCCAACTACAGGAGGTGATGGAGGACATGAGCTAGACCTTTGGGCTTCTTATGATTTCGGACCATTAGCTTTAACAGTTACAAATTATTCATTTCCTAATTCTGACGGAACTTATTCTGCTGGTGGTGTATTTGATGGTGATTTAGAAATTAGTGGATCTACAAGTTTAGGGCCAATTGATTTAACTGTTGGTTATTTTACAGACTTAGAAGCATTATATATTGAAGCTGGATTTCCTTTAGGACCAGTTGGTGTTGGAATTGGTTTTGGTAGCGATGCTGCTGATGCTTTCTATGCTGGCGGTGATAGTGGTTTAGTTAATCTTTCGTTTAGTGGTGAAAAAGAAATCAAATTAACTGAAGACTATTCTCTTCCAGTATTTGGATCATTTATATATAATCCAGACGCAGAATCTGCATTTCTAGTTTTTGGATTTAGTTTCTAATTAAAAAAATAATTAATTATGAAATTTTTAACAGTATTATTTAACAACAACACATTAGCCGAAGTTAACGATGACTTCACTATCCTATGGATTTTGATTTCTGGTATATTAGTTTTCTTCATGCAAGCAGGTTTTACTTTATTAGAGTCAGGAATGACCAGAGATAAAAATGCGATCAATATTGCAATGAAGAATTTTATGGACATCTCTGTTGCTACAATAACTTTTTGGGCAATTGGATATGGACTCATGTACGGGGCAAAGACTGGAGGATTTATTTCTTTAGGCTCTGATATTTGGTTTAACCCTGGAGCTGGAGCTCACGACGTGTTTTTTCAATTAGTATTTGCAGCTACTGCAGCTACTATAGTATCTGGAGCAGTTGCCGGAAGAACTAAGTATTCTACATATATCATTTTTACAGTCTTCATGACTGCTATAATTTACCCAATTTCAGGTGGATGGCAATGGTATGGTGATGGAGCATGGCTAGCTGACAGAGGATTTATTGACTTTGCTGGATCTTCAATCGTTCATGCCGTTGGTGGTGTTGCTGCTTTAGTTGCTGCTTGCATGGTTGGACCTAGAATTGGAAAATTTGGAAAAGATGGATCAGTTAATCCAATTCCTGGAAGTAATTTACTTTTAGCTACATTAGGTGTGTTTATCCTTTGGTTAGGATGGTTTGGATTTAATGGTGGTTCACAATTAGCATGGGGAGGTGATGATTCAATTTACGCTTCTGCTGTTGTAATGGTTACGCAAATTGCTGCAGCTGCAGGTGGATTAGGAGCTTTAATAACCTCCTGGATATGGTTTGGAAAACCTAGCTTATCACAAACTTTAAATGGATGTATCGCCGGTTTAGTTTCAATTACTGCTGGTTGTGGAAATATGACATTTGGAGGTGGATTATTAGCTGGTTTAATTGGAGGTGTATTAGTAGTTGCTTCTATTGAGTTTATTGAGAAAAAACTCAAAATTGATGATGCCATTGGTGCCTTTTCAGCCCATGGTGCAGCAGGGATCTGGGGAACAATCGTAATTGGTCTTTGGGGAGTTGCTGATCCTATGGATGCTTCAACTGGAATAGGAATCTTTAATGGTGGAGATGCAGCTCAACTTGGAACTCAAGCTTTAGGTGCATTAGCTTATTGTTTATGGGCAGCTGGAATGTCATTCATAGTTTTATTTGTTCTTAAAAAGACTATTGGATTAAGAGTAAGTGAAGAAATGGAAAAAGAAGGATTAGATATCACTGAGCATGGTGAGAAAGTATTTGGAATTAAATCATAATTTCTACTAATCGATAATAAAAGGCTGCATTTTGCAGCCTTTTTTATTTACAAAAATTTATAATTTCTGAAAATAGTCACATATAATTTATCAAATTCAAAAAATAAATACATCAAAATTTAGTTATTGACAATAATCATTATTTAGTTAATTTTTTTAGTCATGAGAGAATCAGTAAAAATTAAATTTGTCACTTAAACAATAAAATCTTTATATGAAAAAAGTAGAAGCAATAATAAGAAAATCAAAGTTTCGTGAAGTAAAAGAAGCTCTTCATGATATCGAAGTAAATTTCTTCAGTTACTGGGATGTTACTGGTGTAGGAAATGAAAAAGTTGGAAAAGTTTACAGAGGAATTACATATAGTACATCAGATATCCAAAGAAGATATTTATCAATAATAGTATCTGATTCATTTTTAGACAGGACTGTTGAAGCCATTTTAAAATCTGCTTCAACTGATAATGTAGGTGACGGAAAAATATTCATTAGTGATATTAAAGAAGCTTACAGAATTAGAACTGGTGAAAAAGGTAATCAATCATTAAATTAAAAATAATATGGAATTATTAACAACAAATAATGTTTGGATGATGATCTGTACTGCATTAGTTTTCTTTATGCATTTAGGTTTCTCATTCTTAGAAGTTGGTCTAACAAGACAAAAAAACACAATAAATATTTTATTCAAAAATTTCTTTGTAATAACAATGGGATTAATCATATACTGTGCATTTGGGTTCAATTTAATGTATCCCGGTGAATTTGGTTTAATTGATGGCTGGTTAGGTTTTGCAGGTCCTGGATTAGATCCAGGTGCTGATTATGATCAATTAAGTTATGCTGATGGAGGATATACATACTGGACTGATTTCCTCTTTCAAGGTATGTTTGCAGCAACTGCAGCAACAATTATTTCAGGTGCAGTAGCGGAAAGAATTAAGATTTCATCATTTATGTTAATTGCATTCTTATATGTTGCAATTATTTATCCAATTGTAGGATCATGGCAATGGGGAGGTGGAGAATTTAGCACATTTACAGAAGATTATGGCTTTTATGATTTTGCTGGATCAACGCTTGTTCATTCAGTAGGTGGATGGGGAGCACTAGTTGTTATTTATTTTTTAGGTGCTAGAAAAGGTAAATTTGATAAAGAAGGTAACCCAGTTGCTATCCCAGGGTCTAATATACCATTATCCGCTGCTGGAGTATTAATTCTATGGCTAGGATGGTTTGGATTTAATGGTGGATCAGTGTTATCCGCCGATCCTGCATTAACATCATTGACTTTAGTTACAACTTGTTTAGCTGCCGCGGCTGGTGGAATTGGAGCTGCATTATTTTCAGGATTGCTTTATAAAAATCTTGACCTTACAATGTTTATGAATGGAGTTTTAGGAGGTTTAGTTGGTATAACAGCGGGAGCTGATCAAATGCTTCCTGGATCAGCAATAATTATAGGATTAATTGCTGGTGTGATTGTAGTGCTTTCAGTAGCTCTTCTTGATAAATGTAAACTTGATGATCCTGTTGGTGCTATTCCAGTACATCTATTCTGTGGAATATGGGGAACTTTAGCAGTTGGAATTTTTGGTGAATTAGCTGGCTTTGATCAATTTATGGTTCAACTTGCTTGTGTAGGAATCGCTGGTGTATTTTGCGTAATAGGTGCAACAATTATTACACTATTTGTAAAAGCAATAGCTGGATTAAGAGTTGATGAAAAAGAAGAAGTTGAAGGTTTAGATATTGCAGAACATGGTACTAGTGCTTATGGAGACTTTAGTATCAGATAAATTAAATATATTTTAGAAAATTTTCCATAATATAAAGTTAGTTGTTTAATTAAAAATTTTCTAAATGCAAAAGGGTTACCATTCGGTAGCCCTTTTTTTATGAATTGATGAGATTGTTATAATTATCTACTACATCCTCTGCTTTATCTAAATAATTTTCTTTGGATGATGCATAAATAATTGCTCTTGAAATATTAATAATAATATTATTTGAAGTAGATGTTGATGATTGAATGACATCATTTATATCACCACCCTGAGATCCAACTCCTGGAATAAGCAAAAAACTTTCAGGAATTATCTTTCTAATTTTTTTAAAATATTCTGTTTTGGTTGCTCCAATCACATACATTATTTTTTCGAAATTATTCCATGATTTTGATTTAGATATAACGTCTAAGTAATTGTTGTTTGGTATTTGAAAATCCTTAGCACCTTTATTTGATGTTAAAGCTAAAATAATAACATATTTATCTTCATATTTTAGAAATTCAGAAACAGAATCTTCACCCATATATGGTGAAACAGTTACAGAATCAAAATTCATTTTCTCAAAAAAAGCTTTTGCATACATACTTGATGTATTACCTATGTCTGCTCTTTTAGCATCGGCAATTGTAAAAAGTTTAGGATACTTATCATTAATGTATTTAATTGTTTTTTCTAATGAACTCCAACCTTCTACTCCCCTAGCTTCATAAAATGCAGTATTAATTTTTACAGCAATAATTTTTGAATGTAGTCTGTCTATAAGAGATTTATTAAATTCAAAAACAGGATCTTCAAAATTTAGAAGGAACTCTGGAATTTTTTCAATATCTGTGTCTAAACCAAGACATAAATATGATTTTTTTTCTTTAATGTTATTGCTTAACTCAGATATTCTCATTTTTAAAAAGTTTCATTTTCTTTTTTCATCAATTCAGTATTCTGTGCAATTTTCAGTTCTTCAATTAATTTCTCAATATCTCCATTTATAATATTTTGAAGATCATATAAAGTTAAATTAATTCTATGATCAGTTACCCGGCCTTGTGGATAATTATAAGTTCTAATTTTTGCTGAGCGATCACCAGAAGAGACCATCAGACTTCTTTTTTCAGAATCTTCCTGAAGTTTTTTATTTAATTCTAATTCATATAATCTAGTCCTTAAAACTTTAAGTGCTTTTTCTAGATTCTTGTGTTGTGACTTTTGATCTTGACAACTAACTATAATTCCAGTTGGTTCATGATGTAGCTTTATTGCAGAATAAGTCGTATTAACTGATTGACCTCCTGGCCCTGTTGAAGTTGTTCTCTCAATTCTAACTTCTTGCATATTTAGTTCAACATCAAACTCTTCAGCTTCAGGTAAAACCATTACAGTAGCAGCTGATGTATGTACTCTTCCTTGAGTTTCAGTTTGAGGAACTCTCTGAACTCTATGAACTCCAGACTCATACTTTAATGTCCCATACACGTTTTCACCATTTATTTCAAAGATTATTTCTTTAAAACCTCCAGCTGTTCCTTCATTTAAATCTACCAGATTAACTTTCCATCCTCTTTTTTCTGAATATTTCGAATACATTCTAAATAAATCGCCAGCAAAAATACTTGCTTCATCACCACCAGTTCCAGCTCTAAGTTCCATAACAACATTTTTTGAGTCATCGGGATCTTTTGGAATTAACATTAATTTTAATTCTTCTTCTAAAAAATCAAGTTTTTCTTTATTGGTGTTTAATTCAGAGTTTGCAAGCTCAATCATTTCTTTATCACTTTCATTTTTGACAATATCTTGAGCTTCTTCAATGTTAGAAATCAATAATTCGTATTCATTTTTTTTATCAACTATTTCCTTTAAGTCTTTGTATTCTCTTGAAATCTGAACATATTTTTTTTGATCAGATATTATATCAGGTTGAATAATAAGATCTGACAGTTCATTAAATCGTTGTTGAATAATATTTAATTTATCTATCATAAAATATTAATATTCAAAGGTTCCATACTTTGATGATATAGTAAGTTTTTTTTCATTTGAAGACTGAACTCTTCCAATAATTTTAGCATCAACATCAAACGATTTAGAAATTTTTATAATTTCACCTGCGAACTCTTCATCAACATATAACTCCATTCTATGTCCCATGTTGAAAACTTGATACATTTCTCTCCATTCAGTTGAAGATTCAGCTTGAATAAGTTCAAAAACAGGAGGAATATCAAATAAATTATCTTTTATAATATGTAAATTATCTATAAAGTGTAAAATTTTAGTTTGCGCTCCTCCACTACAATGAACAATACCATTTATATTATTTCTGCCAACGTTATTAAAAACTTCATTTAAAATTGGAGCATAAGTTCTAGTTGGAGATAAGACAAGCTTACCAGCATTTAAAGGGGAATTTTCAACTTTATCTTTAATATTTTTTGATCCTGTATAAACTAAGTCATCTGAAAGTGAATTGTCAAATGTTTCTGGATATAAATCTTTAATATTTTTATTAAAAACATCATGTCTTGCTGAGGTCAGACCATTACTTCCTATACCGCTATTATATTCATCTTCATATGATGCTTTTCCATAAGATGATAGACCTACAATAACATTTCCAGATGATATATTTTGATTGTTAATTACATCCCTTCTTTTCATCCTACAAAAGATTGTTGAATCAACAATTATTGTTCTAACAAGGTCTCCAACATCAGCAGTCTCACCTCCAGATGATGTAATATTCATTCCAAACTTATTTAAATTTGAAATCATATCTTCAGTGCCTTCAATTATATTCTTAATAACATTACCAGGTATTAGTTTCTTATTTCTGCCAATAGTAGAAGAAACTATAATATTTTTAGTTGCACCAACACATATTAAGTCATCAATATTCATTATTAAAG
>NZZF01000057.1 GCA_002702385.1 Flavobacteriaceae bacterium
TCAAATTCAAACATTTAAAATATTCAGATCATCATAATTACTCAATTAATGATTTAAATAATATCCTAAAATTTTCTAGAAAATCATTAGTATTAACTACTAAAAAAGATTATTATAAGTTAAATGGTAAAATCAGCAATCTTCTTTATTTAGATATTGAAACAAGATTCTTGAAAAATGAAGATCAATTTTTAAAGAAAGTATATAAAACTTTAAATTAATTTATGTGTTTTTGAGCCTTGTAAGATGATCTAACTAATGGTCCACTTTCAACATGAATAAATCCTAGATCAAGAGCAATTGTTTCGTATTTTTTAAAAATTTCTGGTTTTATAAAATTTTTAACTTGTAAATGTTTTTTGGATGGTTGTAGATATTGACCAATTGTTAATACATCAACATTAGCATTTCTTAGATCGTGAATAGTTTTTATTACTTCATCTTCACTTTCACCAAAACCAAGCATTAGACCTGATTTTGTTCTATTTACACCACTGCTTTTCAAATATTTAAGAACATCTAAGCTTCTTGAGTATCTAGCTTGAATTCTAACCTCTCTTGTTAACCTTTCAACTGTTTCAATATTGTGTGAAATAACTTCAGGCTTTACTGCAATAATTCTGTCTAAATGTTTTTTAATTCCCTGAAAATCTGGAATTAAAGTTTCTAAAGTAATTCCAGGATTGAGTCTTCTAATACTTTTTATTGTTTCAGCCCAAATAATTGACCCCATATCTGTTAAATCATCTCTATCAACGGATGTAATCACAGCATGTTTAATTTTCATAATTTGAATGGACTTTGCCACTTTTTCTGGCTCTTCCCAATCAACAGTATCTGGTCGTCCAGTTTTAACTCCACAAAATCCACAAGATCTGGTACAAATATTTCCTAAAATCATGAAAGTGGCAGTGCCTTCTCCCCAACATTCACCCATGTTAGGGCAACTACCAGAAGAACAAATTGTATTTAATTTATATTTATCTACTAGTGATCTTAGGTTAGAGTATTTTTTTCCTACTGGTAACTTTACCCTAATCCAATTTGGCTTTTTTTTAAAAGGTTGAATTGAATTTAAACTTTCAATTTTTTTTGAAGATTTTACAGTTTTTAAGACTTGAGTTTCCAATTCAATATTTATAACAACAAATATACCACTATAAAATTATTTATATTAATGTTATATACCAAATAGAAAAAAATAATAAAAATATAATTCCAGAAATAGAATATATTTTCATCCATTTTGATAACCTGTGTTTTTTTGGCATTAAATTACTTGATACCAGTGTGTAATTTATGATTGCATATAGTGGTGCTGTAATAAAAGATAATACAGTTGCAATTTTAACTAGGTCTCCCATTTCAGACATAAAAAAAATAAAAATTAAAATTGTTCCTATTGATAATATAGTTATCCAACTGTTGTAATCGTTGAGTTTATTAAATTTTAATAGATCTAGTGTTTTACTCATTGCTCTTGGCGAAGCATCCAAGCAAGTAATGGTTGTACTAAACATCGTTGTAAAAGCAGCAATTGCAATAAATACCATCATATTTTCACCAAGGTTTGAAGTATATAAATTAATGAGCTGTGAAGCAAAAACACCACCGGATTCAGAAAACTTTTCACCTGATTGGTACATAACATAAGCTCCTAATCCAACAAAACATAAACCTAAGAAAACGGTAGTTAAATAACCTACATTAAAATCAAATTTTGCTGTTCTAAAATCAATATTTTTTTCAATTTTCATTTTTTCTTTAGTCCAAATTGATTGCCAAATCGATATATCCAAAGGCCCAGGCATCCATCCCATAAATGCAGCTAAAAAAACAACACCTTCTATATCATCAGGTATGATTTGATTGAAGTTTAAAATTGACTCATAATTAAAAGATGCTGATACAAGTGCAATTACAGTTGATAAACCTAAAATTATTATAATAAACTTCATTAAATTATCGAGAAGTTTATATTTACCAATCATCAATAATAGAAATGAAAAAACAACTATTATTACAGCCCAGTAGGTTATATTTTCAGTTATTCCAAATAATTCCATTGCAAGTCCAGCAGTAACAATTGTTACTGCTGCTTGAATTGTAAATATTGTAACAAGTGATAGAAAAAGATAAATAATTAGTACAGCCTTATTTATCTTTAAATATCCATCAAGTAGTGTTTCACCAGTTGCATGAGTGTATTTAGTACCAAAAAAGAAAAAAGGATATTTAAAAAAATTACAAAGAACTAGTGCCCAAAGTAATCCAAAACCAAATTCTGCACCAGCTTTTGTGGATTGTACTAAATGAGATACACCTATTGCTGCGCCTGCAAAAAGTAATCCTGGACCAAGTTTTTTAATAAAATTTATCATTTTAATTCTAATATATCACTTAAAATTTTTTTTGCTCTGTAAATTTTTATTTTCACTGTATTAATTGGCTGATCAATTTTTTTTGAAATTTGATTAATAGACAAGTCTTCAATATATTTTAGCTTTAATATTTGTCTATACATAGGTTTCAATTCATCAATCTTATCATTTAAGTGATTATATTTCTCCTTGTTAATTAGTTCTTGTTCGGGATTGGAATTTTCTTTATAGCTCTCGTTTTTAATATTTTCAATATTTTCAAATCTTATTTTATTTTTTCTTAAATAATCATTTAATTGATTTTTAGCAATTGAAATTATCCACGTTTTAAATTTATATTTTTCATTAAAAAGATCAATTTTTTCAAATGCTTTAGAAAATGATTGAATTGCAATTTCCTCTGATAAAAAGTCATCATTAGTTTTTTTTAATAGAAATTTAAAAACATAATCCCAATTATTATTTAATAAATCATCAAATGATAAATTAGACTTTTTCAAAACGGATAAAATTAATTTAGATTTACAGAAGATTTTTTACATTCGTTTTCTTCAGGAAGTTTTCCACATATACCACATGGTTTACTTTCATCATTTAAAAATGGGTTATTACTAGCACATGTTCCAGAAAATTTTCCATCTTTCTTCAAAATTATCTTAATTGAAATACCTATAAAAGCGATTGCTAGTAATGCTATAGTAATAATATAAATTTCCATTCTTAAATAATATTAACTTCCTCTTCTAGCAAGATATCAAATTTTTTTACAACACTTTCTTTTATTTTTTGAGAGAATTTATAGATATCAATACCAGTCGCTTTTCCTAAATTCACAATTACCAATGATTGATTGTTGTGGACGCTTACATTTTTATACTTTATTTTTTTAAACCCACATGTTTCAATCAACCATGCTGCTGGAATTTTTACTTCTTTTTTATTAATATTAAAGTATGGAATATCTTTATAATCAAATTTTAATTTCTCAAATCTTTCTTTATTGATTATAGGATTCTTAAAAAAACTTCCTGCATTTCCAATTACTTTATAATCTGGGAGTTTAGACTCTCTTATTTCTTTAATAACATTAGCTATATCATTTATTGAAGGATTTATAATATTACTATTATTCAAAGCAGATTTTACAGATCCATAATCTGAAAAAATTAAATGATTATTTTTTGTTAAGACAAAATTAACTTTAGTAATTGCAAATAAATTTTTTAATTTATTCTTGAAAATAGAAGATCTATAGGTAAAGTTACAATCAGAATTAGTAAATGTTTTCTTCTGAAGATTTTTTATAAAAACACCTTCACAACTAACTACTACATCTTTTACTTCTCTTCCATAAGCTCCAATGTTTTGAATAGGAGCACTACCAACATTTCCAGGAATTGAAACTAAATTTTCAATACCACCAAAATTATTATCTAAACACCACCATACAAATTGATCCCAGTTTACGCCAGCACCAACTGAAACATAGACCTCATTTTCAGTTTCATTATAAATTTCAATGCCTTGTATTTGAATTTTGAATATGGGTTTTTCAATAATCTTACTTTTTAAAAGTATGTTAGTTCCTCCGCCAAGAATAATGGTTTCTTTTTCTCTTATGTGTGAATCTAAATTTGAAAAATCTTCAATGGAGTTTATATAGTATAAATTAGAAGAATATGATTCAACTCCAAAGGAATTAAGATCTTTTAGTGAATGTTTCAAACTGTTTTTTATTTTTCTTCTTCTTCTTCTTCTTCTTCTTCTTCTTCAAGAACTTCACCTTTAATTCTCAATATTACATTGGAATTACTAGCATTCGAATTAATAGTTACCGCCTTCATAAAAATACCAACTCTTTTGGTATCATATTCAACTTCGATTTCACCAGATTCGCCAGGTTGAATAGGTTTATCAGGCCTTTTGGGAACAGTACACCCACATGAGGATGAAATTCTATTAAAAACTAATGGTGCATTGCCAGTATTTGTAAACTTAAATGTTCTTTTTCCATCTGAATCAAATTCAATTTCACCATAATCAATTAGTTTTTCTTCAAATTTAATTTCAGCTTGTTTTTCTTGACTAAAAGAAAAAGCAAATATGAAAAGAGATAGAATGGATAAAAATTTTAATTGCATAACTAACTTATTATTATTAAAATTAATTATTTAATATTCTTATACAAAAAAATAAGTTCTCTTTTAAATATCTATTGAGTTACTTACTTTTGCCTAAATATATTAATGAGTACTGAAAAAACTTACAGCCCTAAAGATGTTGAGCTAAAATGGCTTGATAAATGGAAGACTAATAATAATTATTCTTCAAATCCTAACGATAAAAATCCTTATACAATAGTAATTCCTCCACCTAATGTTACTGGAATTTTGCATATGGGCCATATGTTAAATAATACAATTCAAGATATATTAATTCGTAAAGCAAGATTAGATGGCTTGAATGCTTGTTGGGTACCAGGCACTGATCATGCATCGATAGCAACTGAAGCCAAGGTTGTTAATATGCTCAAAGAAAAAAATATAAATAAACATGAAATTTCAAGATCAGAATTTATTGAATATGCCTGGGATTGGACTAATAAACATGGCGGAATCATAATAGATCAGTTAAAAAGAATCGGATGCTCATGTGATTGGAATAGAACTAAATTCACTCTTGATGATGATCTGTCTGAATCTGTAATTGATATGTTCATTAAATTGTTTAATGACGGATACGTATATAGAGATAAAAAAATAGTTAATTGGGATCCTGAAGCTCGTACAACTCTTTCTAATGAAGAAGTTGTATATATTGAAAAAGAATCAAAATTATATTTTCTTAAATACAAAATTGAAAATTCTGAAGAATATATAAGTGTAGCAACTACTAGACCAGAAACTATTTTTGGTGACACTGCTGTTGCTGTTAATCCAAAAGACAAAAGATATAAAAAATTAAAAGGTAAAAATTTAGTAGTTCCCATTGTAAATAGAGTAATACCTTTAGTTTTCGATGAATTAGTTGAAAAAGATTTTGGAACAGGATGTCTTAAAGTTACACCTGCGCACAGTGAGAAGGATTTTGAAATTGGATTAAAACACAAATTGGATATTATTGATATTTTCAATGATGATGCCACATTGAACAAAAATGGACTTCACTATGATGGTTTAGATAGGTTTGTAGTAAGAAAAAAAATTCTTACAGAATTAGAAGAAAAAAATCAATTAATAGAAACAAAAAAATATAAAAATAAAATTTCAATTTCTGAAAGAACTTCTTGCATCGTTGAACCAAAATTATCAACTCAATGGTTTTTGAAAATGAAATCTTTATCTAAACCAGCTCTTGATGCTGTGATGAATAATGATATTAAATTTTACCCCAAAAAATATGTAAATACATATAAACATTGGATGGAAAATGTAAGAGATTGGAATATTTCAAGACAATTATATTGGGGCCACAGAATTCCTGTATTTTATTCAGATGAAAATAAATCAAAATTTGTTGTAGCAAAGTCAAAAAATGAAGCTGTAGCTAAGTTCAATGAAATAGGAGTTAATATAGACAATACACAAATTTTTCAAGAAAATGATGTGCTTGACACATGGTTTTCATCTTGGTTATGGCCTATAAGTGTTTTTGACGGTGTTAGAAATCCAAAAAACCATGATATTAGTTATTACTACCCAACATCAACTATAGTTACTGGTCCTGATATCATATTTTTCTGGATTGCTAGGATGGTTGTAAGTGGTTTGTATTTAAGAAATAAAAAACCGTTTGAAAATGTGTATTTCACAGGGATTGTTAGAGATAATAAAGGAAAAAAAATGTCTAAGCAACTAGGTAATTCCCCCGATCCAATTGAATTAATTGAAAAGTATGGTGCTGATAGTGTTAGAATAGGTTTGCTATTTTCTGCTCCTGCTGGAAATGATTTATTATTTGACGAATCACTATGTGTTCAAGGAAGAAATTTTACAAATAAAATATGGAATGCTTTTAGATTATTTGAAAGTTTTAAAGTATCTAAAAAATTAAAACAAAACGATAGATCTCATGAGGCTATAAAATGGTTTGAATCAAAGTTTAATTTAAAATTAAATGAAATTGATTTATGTTTTAAAAACTTTAAAATTTCAGAATCATTAATGATAATTTATAAGTTAGTTTGGGATGACTTTTGTTCTGTTTTTCTTGAAATTGTTAAACCAAAATATGGTGAAGAGCTCTCTGAAGAATCATCGATTATAATAAAATCTTACTTTAATAAAATTTTGGTATTAATAAATCCTTTTATGCCATTTTTAAGTGAAGAATTATTTGAAAAAATAAATAATAAAGAAATAATATCAGAAAATTTAAAATGGCCAAAATCAAAAAATATTGACTCAATTTTTTTGCAGAATTTTGATGATCTAATTCAGGTTGTAACTAAAGTTAGAAATTTTAAAAAACAAAATAGTCTTGGATTTAAAGATGAATTATCAGTTTTTCATCAGAACAAAAACATTAATGAAAGTCTTTCATCAGTCTTTGAAAAACTAACAAACTGTAAGTTATTATATAAAGATGTTGAAACTAATGCATCAAGTTCTATTGTTATAGGAAAATTTAAATATATCATTGATTTCAATAAAGAAAATTCCGATGATTATATTATAGAGCTTAAAAAGGATTTTGAATATAACTTAGGATTCAAGAAAATATTAGAAAAGAAACTATCAAATGAGAATTTTGTTAATAATGCCCCTGAGAAAGTTATTCAAAATGAAAGAGATAAATTGGATGACGTTTTAAAGAAAATTGAGATTATCAAAGAGACATTAGATAAGATATCTTAAGTTGCTATTATACTTTCACCGCCTAATACTTTATCATTTAGTTTTACTTTAATTTTTGAATCTAAAGGAAGAAAAAGATCAACACGAGAACCAAATTTTATAAAACCTGCATCCTCACCTTGAGTTATAATATCATCAACTTTTGCATAATTTACAATTCTCCTTGCTAGAGCTCCAGCGATTTGCCTATATAAAATATTACCAAATTTTTTAGTTTCTAATACTATGGTTGTTCTCTCATTTTTTTCAGAAGATTTAGGATGCCATGCTACTAAGTATTTTCCTGGATGATATTTACTAAATATTACTTTTCCACAAATGGGATATCTTGTAACATGAACGTTTATAGGGGACATAAAAATTGAAACTTGTAGCCTGTCATCTTGAAAAAATTCTTTTTCAAATACTTTTTTAATAATAACAATTTTTCCATCCACCGGCGATAAAATATGTTCGTTATTTATTATTGTATTCCTCTTGGGATTTCTAAAAAATTGAAGGATTAGAACTAAAAGACTTAACAATATTAATTGTATCATAGTTATAATTAAACTATCATCAAAAAAGTACTCTAAAAGAATAATATCAATGATTGTAGCTGAAAGAAAAATGATTATAATTTTATGTCCTTCTTTGTGAAACATTTAAAAATTTAAAATATTTAAAAAATATAAAAGGTAAATAAATGGTGCGGTAAATATAAGACTATCTAATCTATCATAAATTCCTCCATGACTTTTTAATAAATTTCCACTATCCTTCATTCCTGACTGTCTTTTAAATTTCGACTCAATTAAATCTCCAGCTGAACCAAAAACTGAAACAAAAAAACCGATAACAACAATTTCAATTAAATTTTTATAGTTAATAATATATCCAAAAATTAATGAAATAATCATTGAAAAAAATAAACTTGCAACTAAACCTTCTACAGTTTTTTTTGGAGAAATGGATTTCATTAATTTTCTTTTTCCATACTTGATACCAAAAAAATATCCTGCAGAATCAGAAGTCCATACTATAATTAATAAAAATAGAATATATGTAGGCTCATATGAATTATTTAAAATTGGTAACTGAAATAAAAAGAATAATGATAATGTGATATGAAATAGTAAAAGTAAAAATGAAGGTATTTTTTTAAATCTAAATGATTTATTCATAAGTAAATTGAATAATAAATAAATATTAGTCAATATTGAAATAGCTAGCAATATATAGCTTAATTCATTATTGTTATTTAAAAAATATATTAAAAGAATATATGTTACTATTCCAATTAGTGACTTTATGATTGAAAGGTTACATATTCTTGAAAATTCACGAATAACCAAAATAGTTATAATTACTCCGAGTACACTAAATGTGGTTGAATTATAAAAAAGACAAACCAAAAAAATCGATGAATAAATTAATGCTATAAAACTTCTATTTAGAAAATTTGTCATATTTATAAATCTTCAAGAAGAATTAAGTAAAGATTTTTTGAGCTTGTCCCATATGTAAGAAAATTTAATTTTTCATTTTCTTCACAATTAAAATTTTTAATTGAAGTAATATTAGATGGTAAATTATTTGAGTATTTAATTCTAATACCTTCTAACCCTTTACTGACCGTCTCAGATAGTTGGCTTGTTTTAGCTAATACAATTATATTTCTTGGAATGTCCTTTACTTTATATGATTTAATTTGATGGGCGCTAACTAGTATACTTCCATCTTTTGCTACTAAAAATTCACAACTTGTTATAAATAGATTTGAATTTAAGTTCGTTTTATTAATATCTATATCAACATCATTCAAAAAATCATTTATAATTTTTTCATCAAAGCAAAGAATGCTTTTTTCATTCCAGTAATTTTCTTCTAATATTTTCTTATAAAAATCATTACACTCTTCTTTGTTTGATGCATATAAAAACTTACCTCCATTGTCACTGAAATTTTTAGTGAATCTTTCTTCAACTAATTCATCTTTTTTCGGTAAATATTTATATTCATCATTAGCATTTTTATTTTCATTTTGATTTTTCTTGTTACCTAGAAGGGATTTTAAAAAATTTTTCAATTGGTAGTTTTGTATAAAGATAAATTATACAAATCAATTAGCAATGGTGTTTAAAAGTATTACTTTTTAACTTTTATTTCTTGAAATGGTCTTTCTCCAAAAATTCTTACTAAATCTTCTTTAAAAATAACTTCTTTGTCTAAAAGATAATTAGCTAATTCAGTTAGTTTTTTCTTATGTTTTTTGAGTAATGATATTGCTCTTTTAAATTGTGTTTCAACAATATTTGAAATCTCTTTGTCAATAATTTGCGCAGTTGTATCACTATATGGTTTAGTGAAACTATAATCATTTTGACCGCTTGAATCGTAATATGTCAAATTTCCTATTTTATCATTTAAACCATAAACAGTTACCATAGATCTTGCTTGCTTAGTTACTTTTTCTAAATCACTTAATGCCCCTGTTGAAATTTTATTGAAAATTACTTTTTCTGCTGCCCTTCCACCAAGAGCTGCGCACATTTCGTCTAATATTTGGTCTGTGCTAACTATTTGTCTCTCCTCAGGTAAATACCATGCGGCTCCTAATGATCTTCCTCTTGGAACAATTGTAACTTTTACAAGAGGAGCAGCATGTTCTAGCATCCAGCTTACTGTAGCATGACCTGCCTCATGATATGCAATTGTTTCTTTTTCCTTGGGAGATATAATTTTATTTTTCTTTTCTAGACCCCCTACAATCCTATCAACAGCATCTAAGAAATCTTGTCTTCCAACAGATTTTTTAGATTTTCTGGCAGCAATTAAAGCAGCTTCGTTACAAACATTTGCAATATCAGCTCCAGAAAAACCTGGAGTTTGTTTTGCTAAAAACTCAACATCTAAATCTTTAGCTTTTTTTAATGGTTTTAAGTGAACTTCAAATATTTCTTTTCTTTCTCTAACGTCTGGTAAATCAACATATATTTGTCTATCAAATCGACCAGCTCTCATTAGCGCTTTGTCTAAGACATCTGCACGGTTTGTAGCTGCCATAACAATAACATTAGTGTTAGTTCCAAAACCATCCATCTCTGTCAAAAGCTGATTTAATGTATTTTCTCTTTCATCATTAGAACCAGTAATGTTGTTTTTACCTCTCGCTCTTCCGATTGCATCAATTTCATCAATGAATATAATTGATGGTGACTTTTCTTTGGCTTGTTTGAATAAATCTCTAACTCTTGAGGCTCCAACTCCAACAAACATTTCAACAAAATCTGAACCAGACAATGAGAAGAAAGGTACTTTAGCTTCACCAGCTACGGCCTTTGCAAGTAAAGTTTTTCCAGTACCAGGTAGTCCAACTAATAATGCACCTTTTGGTATTTTACCACCAAGTTTAGTGTACTTTGTTGGATTCTTTAAAAAATCTACAATTTCTTTAACTTCTTCTTTCGCACCTTCAAGTCCAGCTACATCTTTAAATGTTACTTTTACATCATTTTTTTCATCAAATAATCTAGCTTTTGATTTACCTATACTGAAGATTTGAGAACCACCACCAGCTCCTCCACCAGACATTCTTCTCATGAAAAAAATCCATAGACCTACAAGAATTATTAATGGCAGAAAACCAATTAAAACATCAAGCCATTTATTTTCAATCGTCTTAAACTCATAATTAAAGAGAATCCCTTTTGATTCAGCATCNTCNANTCTTCTTTGAAANANTTCTAAATCTCCAACCTCNAANGTNTANTGAGGNCCAATTAAATTTCTTTGACCAATAAANTTNGNTTTTGCAACATCTCTNTGTATNTCGTTAAGTAATGCATTTTCAGTTAANGTNACTTCTGCAAGTGTTTTATTAANNATTGTTACTTTNGANACTTCACTCGCATTTAAATATTTCTCAAATGTAGAAATGTTAATTTTTTTTGTNTTATTAAAATTATCACTATTACCAACATATGTAAAAATTATAAATATGGAAATAATTAATCCATACATCCAATAAGATGAATTTTTAGGTTGGTTTGGGTTTGTTTTTTTCTTATTCATTTTCGTTTTCTAATCTAATTATTTTTGCATCAGCCCACAACTCTTCGAGATTATAAATATCTCTAAATTCTTTTTTAAATATATGAACTACTACATCAACATAGTCAAGTAGCACCCAGTTTTTATTTTCTAAACCTTCAATTTGATAAGGTTTTTCTTTAATATTTTTACTTAATGTTCTNTTAACTGAGTTTGAGATTGCATTAACCTGTGTATTCGACTGACAATCACAAATTANAAAGTATTTACAAACTACATTTTCAAGCTCAGTAAAATCTAAAACACAAATATTTTCACCCTTNACATTTTCAATACCTTTGATAATATTTGTAACAGTAATATCCGTACTTTGCATTAAATTCTTTTACAGATGAAATTAATCAAACTTAATGCCATCGATTCAACTAATGAATATATAAAAAAAAACAGAGATTTTTTATCTGAAAAAGAGTTGTGCGTGATAACATTCAATCAAACTGAAGGTAAAGGCCAAAGAGGTAATACATGGGTGAGNGAACCNGGAAGTAATTTNTGTATCTCATTATATTTCAGTGATTTAAATATTAGTTTTAAAGATCAGTTTAACNTAAANATGTTAGTAAGTTTAAAGATTATTGACATTTTAAATTCATTATTTCTCAAAAATTTAAAAATAAAGTGGCCTAACGACATTTTGGCAGAAAANAAAAAAATATCAGGAATTTTGATTGAAACATTTTCAAAAAANAATATTATTAAAGATNTAATTATCGGAATAGGAATTAATGTTAATCAANTTGATTTTAANNATTTAATAAATGCAACCTCTATNTCATTANTAATGAANAAGAAATATGATTTGAATATTTTGTATAAGTTATTTTTAGAAAAATTTAAAAATTTTTNTGATGAAGTAAAAAACATAAATAGTTCNGAGATAAAATTAAATTATTTAAANTATCTGCATGGCTTAAATTCACTCAAGAAATTTGAAGTCAATAATTTAATTTTTGATGCTAAAATTTCTGATGTAAATAAAAAAGGAGAGCTTNTTCTTGATATTGATGGAGTTATTAAAGAATTTAATAATCAGGAAATAAAACTTATATATTGAAATTCACTTGACTAATCTTTGTTGCAATTTCATCAGTAAATTTAGTTATTGGATTTTTAATCATCATTTCCATCATTGAAGAGAATTCTCCATTGAATTCTATTTCAATTTCTGAATTTGTTTCATCAATTTTTTTCACTAAAAAACNAAAGTGAAAAATCATTTTTGGGTTTGATGAGAGAAGTTTTATTGATTTTTCATTATCATTCGTTTCAAGCTTTAATTCAATTGAAGGTAAACCTCCAATTTTAATACAAAAAATCTCTTTATCAATAATGTTAAAATCTTTTATTTCGTCTCCNAGAATTAGTTCATAATTATTTATATCAGAAATGTANTTNTAGATTTTATCACAAGTAAAATTTAGGTTATTTGTTTTTTTACTTATTCTCATTTCAATTATTCCATTCTTTNGGGTTTTCTCTCCACTTTTTAAGCATTTCTAAATCATTACCNTTAGCATAGTCAAGATTTACTGCCTCTTCTATAAGATAGTTGTATGAACTCAGAGAATAATTTCTGATTTTTTTATNATTAAAGTTATTTATAGCCTCATCAAATCCGTATGTAAATATACTNGTAAGACCAACTAAATCTAANTTATTTTCAATTATGGAATTACATGCTTTCAGGCTACTCATTCCNGTNCTTATAAGATCTTCAATAACTAAAACTTTTTGTGATTCATGATAACTTCCTTCAATATCATTTTTTCTGCCATGCTCTTTTTTACTTGATCTAANATAAATAAATGGTTTATTCAATTGGTTAGCNACTAACATACCGATACCAATTGCACCTGTAGCAACACCAGCAATAACATCAATATTATCAAACTCTTTTTCAATTAATTTACATAGCTCGTTACATATATATTTTCTTGTTTCAATATCAGATAAAATTAATCTGTTATCACAATAAATAGGTGATTTTATACCTGAAGCCCAAACAAATGGATTTTTTGGATTCAATTTTATTGCATTAATTTGTAACAGTCTTTTTGAAGTTTCTATTGCTGTTTGATCACATAAAATCACACCACAAATGTATAAAGTTTTTGCTAATCGTCTTCCAATTGTTTTAACATCTAAAGCAAAATATCTAAGTAATNAAAATACTTTTTTGCTGTCAAGCTTAGAAATTGATGAAATTTTAAAAAAATTAAGAAAACANAAAAAGATTTATCTTTTTTTTCCAAAGAAGAAAGATTTAATAAAAGAATTTAAATCAAAAATTAAAACTATTTATGCATCTGGAGGTATAGTTAAAAATAAAAAAAGTGAAATATTGTTCATATTTCGTAGAGGAAAATGGGATTTACCAAAGGGAAAAGCTGATAAAGGTGAAACAAAACAACAAACTGCTTTAAGGGAAGTTAAAGAAGAAACTGGAGTTAAAGAATTAGTAATAAATAAATTTTTTAGAACATCATTTCATCTTGTTAGAAATAATAAAAAATATTATCTAAAAGAAACTACTTGGTATTTAATGAGCTCAAATTATGAAGGAGATTTAATACCTCAAATAGATGAAGGAATTAAATCTGTAAAGTGGAAAAACCTTAAACAAGTAAAAAAAATTAAAGAAAAAACTTTTAAAAATATTTCAATTATTTTAGATGATTATCTGAAAGAATTTTAGAAATACTTTTTGGAACTAGTTTATTGTATTCACCATTATTACTGATAAGTTCTCTTACAATTGAACTGCTTATAAATGAGGATTTTGCTGACGTTAATAAAAAAATTGTTTCAATTTCTGATAGCATTCTGTTAGTTCTAGCAATTGCTTTTTCAAATTCAAAATCACCAGTATTTCTAACTCCTCTAACAATAAAATTTGCTCCAACTTTTTTACAAAAATCAATAGTTAATCCATCATAACTTTGAACTGAAACTTTATGATTATCCTTAATAATACTTTCAATCATGTCAATTCTTTGATCAATATTAAACATAGTTCTTTTGTCTCCATTAATCCCAATACCAATTATTATTTCATCGAAGATTAGCGTACTCCTGTTTAAAATATCTAAATGACCCAATGTAAATGGATCAAATGTCCCTGGAAATATTGCTTTTTTCATTCAATCAAATTTAAATTATTTCAAAGTGTTTTGTATTATTTCAGTAAATAATTCTGTCATATTTAAATTATTCAATCTTACTTGTTTGGGAAAAATACTATGTTCAGTCATTCCTGGAATTGTATTTATTTCAAGAAAATAAGGTAATTGGTTCTCAACAATAAAATCAATTCTTGAGAATCCAGATAGTTTTAGAACTTTATAAATCTTTTTTGCTTCTTTTTTTAATTTATTTTCTAAATCTAAATTAATATTTGCCGGTGTTACTTCTTTATGTTTACCTTCATATTTAGCTTCATAATCAAAAAAATCATTCTCAGAAATTAATTCAGTAACAGCTAATACTTTTATTTCTTTACCAAAATTTGTTACCCCAATAGAAAATTCTCTTCCATCAATAAATCTTTCTATAATAATTTCATTATCAATTTTAAATATATCAACAATGAATTTCTTTAATTCATCTTCATTGTAAGCTTTGTAAACTCCAAAACTACTTCCGGAATTGTTTGCTTTAACAAACATTGGAAAATTTAGTTTATTAATTATTTTATGTAAATCATAAGTTTTATCCTTTTCTAATAAAAAAGATTTTGCAGCATTGATAGAATGGGTACTAACAAAGTCAATACATGTCTTTTTATTGAATGTTAATTTAGCTGTTTTTGAATTTGGACCAGTAAATGGAATTTTTAATTCTTCAAAATACTTTTGTAGTATACCATTTTCACCTGGATCACCGTGAATAATAATGAATACTAAATCAAAACTTGTTACATTTCCATCTACGTTAACAGTAAAATTATCTTTATTAAGAATATATTCATTATTATCCCCATCAATATAAACCCATTTTTCTTTTGATATAATTATTTTAAAAATATTATACAGTTTATCGTCAATTGTTCTCATGACGTAAG
Source organism: Flavobacteriaceae bacterium (assembly GCA_002702385.1). Classification (GTDB taxonomy): domain Bacteria; phylum Bacteroidota; class Bacteroidia; order Flavobacteriales; family Flavobacteriaceae; genus Eutrophosalina. Next base: position 15,390 of record NZZF01000057.1, read on the forward strand.
CACCACTGTTAAGTGAAATATTATACTCTAATGAGTACCCACCCATAACAACTGCAATATTTTTTTTCATGAATTTTATATTTTAAGAGGATTTAAAGATACTTATTTATATATATTTGTTTTTCAGTTTTCTATGAAATTTCTATACAGTAAAGCATTTATTAAACAAATATTTTTAGCAATTATTATCTTTTCAGTTATTGTATTGATTTCAATATTATTTCTGTTTTTTTACACCAAACAAACGAGTAAAATTTCAGTACCAAATTTGATTGGACTACAATTATCAGATGTAGAAAAAATTGTGGAAGAAAATAAGTTGAGATATGAAGTTATTGACTCATCTTTTTTTAACCCTGATTACGATAAAAATACAGTATTGGATCAAATTCCAAAATCAAATAAAAATGTCAAAAAGAACAGAAAAATTTATTTAACAATAAATCCAACTAGTTATGGCAATGTTATTCTTCCAAACTTAATTCAGCTTACAAAAAGAAATGCTGAGTCTACACTTTCAGCTTTAGATTTAGAATTAGGTGAGATTTCTTATGAAGATAATATTGGAAAAGATATGGTTCTAAAAGTTTTGTACTTAGAAAATGAAGTAAAGGAAGGAGATATAATTCCAAAAAAATCAAAAATTGATTTTGTCTTAGGTAATGGTATAAATAAGTAGTATTTGCAAGAATCTCAATTAAATGACGAATTATATGAGCACTTTTCCTTTAAAGTTGATAAAGGGCAAGAACCATTGAGGATTGATAAATTTTTAATGAACAGAATTGAAAATGCATCAAGAAATAAAATCCAAATAGCTGCAAAAAATGGATTTATTTACGCAAATGATAATCCCGTTAAACAAAACTATAAAGTAAAACCAGGTGATGAAGTTAAAGTAATGTTTACTCACCCACCTTATGAAAATCTTCTTGAACCTGAAAAGATAGATTTTGAAATTATTTATGAGGATAAAGATGTCTTAGTTGTTAATAAGCCACCAAATTTAGTGGTTCATCCTGGTCATGGAAACTATACTGGAACGCTTTTAAATGGTATTTTATATCATGTGAATGAATTGCCTGAAAACAGTAGCGGAAGACCTGGTTTAGTTCATAGAATTGATAAAGATACAAGCGGGTTATTAGTTGTAGCTAAAACTGAAATTGCAATGAGAAACTTATCAGAACAATTTTTTTTAAAGCAAACTAAAAGAAAATACATAGCTCTTACGTGGGGAAGTTTTACTGAAAATCATGGAACAGTTGATAATTATTTATCAAGAGATAAAAAAAACAGAATGATAATGTCAGTCACTGATGATGAAAATTATGGTAAAAGAGCTATAACTCACTATAAAGTATTACAGGAATTTAACTATGTGAGTCTAATAGAATGTCAATTAGAGACTGGTAGAACACATCAGATTAGAGCTCACATGAAATACTTGGGCAATCCTATATTTAATGACGAAAGGTATGGTGGGAATAAAATAATTAAAGGAACAATATTTACAAAGTATAAACAGTTTGTAGAAAATTGTTTCAAAATACTTCCAAGGCAAGCTCTTCATGCTCAATCACTAGGTTTTAATCATCCTCGAACAAATAAACAAATGAAGTTTNAAAGTCAGTTGCCTGANGATATTAGTTTATGTTTGGAAAAGTGGAAAAATTATTCAAAAAATAATTAATTTTAAGTATGAAAATTTTAATATCACCGGCCAAGTCTCTTGATTTTAAAAGTGAAATTGAGACTTTTAGTTGTTCACAACCTAAATTTTTAAAACAAGCANAAGTTATNAATANTGTANTAAAAGAAAAATCACCCTCTGATTTAAAAAACTTACAAAATATTTCTGAAAAACTTGCGGATTTAAATTGGACAAGAAATAATGAGTTTAATTTAGAACANAACAATAATAATTCAAGACCAGCTTTATTTGCTTTTAATGGTGATGTTTATGATGGGATAGATGCAAAATCACTAACTGTAGATAAGGTTAATACACTTCAGAATCAATTAAGGATACTTTCCGGTTTGTATGGAATGNTAAAACCTNTAGACCTCATTCAACCNTATCGTTTNGAAATGGGCACAAAACTTACAGTGAATGGATCAAAAAATCTTTACGATTTTTGGGCAGATTCAATTACTAAAGAACTTATTGATGAACTGGAANAAGATTCNATAATTNTAAACTTGGCAAGTAATGAGTATTTTAATGCTATTAACAAGAAAATTATTGACTATAATATAATATCTCCTGTTTTTAAAGATTTTAAAAATGGTAAACTAAAAGTAATTTCTTTCTATGCAAAAAAAGCACGAGGATTAATGGTTAGATATTTAGTTGATAATAATATCACAAAATATGANGAAATTTTATCATTTAATTCTGCAGGCTACACTTTTAGTGANGAACATACTGAAAATGCTAATAGTCCAGTTTTTNTTAGATAATTTTATCTCAAACCCTCAATGAATTTTTTAGTTGCTTTTATTCCACTGCTCTTTAAACAGTTGATGTAGGCTGANCCAATAATTNCTCCATCACTATTCTCANTTGCAACTCTACATGTTTCTTGATTACTAATTCCAAAGCCAACTAATANTGGGGCTTTCAAATTCATTTTATTAATTCTTTTAAAATAATTTACAGTTTCATCTCCAAATATTTTTTGTGCACCAGTAGTACTAAAACTACTTACCATATAAATAAAAGCTTCAGAAATTTCATCAATAAATCGGATTCTTTCNTCAGATGTTTGAGGTGTAATTAAGAACATATTATGTAAATTATATTTTTTAAAAATACTTTGATACTGATCATGATAAATATCAACTGGTAAATCAGGAATAATCAATCCATCAATTTGACATTCTTTACANTTTAAACAAAANTCTTCAATTCCANATTGGATTATGGGATTTAAATATCCCATTATTATTACAGGCAATTCAGTTANTGATCTTAGATCTTTTATTTGATCAAATAAAATATTTGTATTCATACCATTTGATAATGCTATCGTTGANCTTTCTTGAATAGTGGGTCCATCAGCTAATGGATCACTAAATGGTAAACCAATTTCAATCATATCAANACCTGAGTTGTTGAGTTCTTTGATAATAGACATTGTATCCTGTAATTTTGGGAAACCTGCTGTAAAGTAAATTGATAAAATATTTTTTTTATTTATAAATGTCTTATTAATTCTATTCATAAATCACAATTTAAAATATTCAATATATGTGTCTAAGTCTTTATCTCCTCTTCCTGAACAGTTAAATACTATTATATCATTAGGTTTAAATTTTTTCTTGTCTAAAACTGCAAAAGCATGTGATGTTTCTATTGCTGGAATAATACCTTCAGTTTGAGATAAAATCAATCCCCATTTCATAGCATCTTGATCAGTAATTGAAATAAATTCTCCTCTTTTTGATTTAAATAAGTTTGCATGCATTGGACCAATACCTGGGTAATCAAGACCAGCTGAAATTGAATATGGTTCTGTTATTTGTCCATCATTTGATTGCATTAATAAGGTTTTTGAACCATGAATAATACCTGTCTTACCCAAAATGGATGTAGCTGCACTTTCTCCTGTATCAATTCCCTTTCCTGCTGCTTCAACACAAATTATTTTAACATCATAATTNTCTAGAAATGGATAAAAAAGTCCAGCAGCATTACTTCCTCCACCAACACAAGCTATAACATAATCTGGTNTAGANTTATTTTCAATTTCCTGAAGNTGATTTATAGTTTCTTCACCAATNACAGATTGAAATCTNGCAACCATGTCTGGATANGGATGAGGTCCTACTACAGATCCAATTATATAGTGAGTATTTACTGGATTATTAATCCAATCCCTGATAGCTTCATTAGTTGCGTCNTTAAGNGTTTTACTACCAGAGGTTGCNGGTCTNACTTCAGCACCTAGCATTTTCATTCTAGCNACNTTTGGNGCCTGNCTTTTAATGTCAACNTCACCCATATATATAATACATTTAACACCCATTAANGCACAAACTGTTGCAGTTGCGACACCATGCTGACCAGCTCCAGTTTCTGCAATAATTCTTTTTTTTCCAAGTTTTTTGGCAAGTAAAATTTGNCCAATAGTATTATTTATTTTGTGNGCTCCNGTATGACATAAATCCTCTCTTTTAAGATANATTTTNGTATTATATTTTTCTGATAATCTTTTTGCAAAGTANAGTGGAGTAGGTCTTCCAACGTAGTCCTTTAAAAGTTTATTAAATTCATTTTTAAAACTTTTTGAAGAAGAAATTTTTAAATAATTATTTCTTAATTCTTCTACATTAGGATACAGCATTTCNGGAATAAATGCTCCGCCAAATTCACCATAAAAACCTTTTGAATNTACATTATGTGTTTTCATTTTTTATTGATTTTATAAATTTTTTNACTCTATTAATGTCTTTTAAACCAGGTTTAATTTCAAATTTAGAGTTAAGATCNACACCAATTAAATTTGGCAATTGATTCTTTAATTTTTTTATACTACTAATTAATTCTAAATTAATTCCACCACTAAGAATAAAATCTTTTTTATGATNGTAATTTAAAAGTANGTCCCAGTTAAATTTTTTTCCTGATCCNCCATAAGATTCAGTGAAAGTATCAAAAAGAAAGTATTTGCAGTATTTGCTATATTTTTCAATGTCATTTAGATCAAATGTATCATCAATTCTGAAAGCTTTAATAACATTACAGAAACTACNTAGTTCTTTACAAAATNTCTCATCTTCATTGCCATGTAATTGTACATATTCAAATTTATATATATTGATTAATTTTTTGATAACNTCTAACGATTCATCAACAAAAACAGCAACATATTTTTTTTCTGATTTTGGTAGAANAGCNGANCTAAAGAATCTAGATGATTTCTCATAAAAAATTATTCCCATGAAATCTAAATCAAGNTTCATTAATTGATTTATATTNTCACNATTATTTAAACCACAGACTTTAATAATCATTTTNTTTCTTCAATAAATTTTTTTAAACTAATTCCTGGATTTTCAGATTTCATAAATCTTTCTCCAATTAAAAAACCATCAAAACCTTCATTCATTAAGTTTTTAATGTCTCTTGGATTTTCAATACCACTTTCAGAAATTTTAACCATTTCGGATGGTATATGTTTAGATATATTTATGCTGTTATTAATGTCAACTTCAAAACTTTTTAAATCTCTGTTATTTACACCTACTATATCAATGTTTTTTAAATCACATTTTTGCAATTCATCAATTGAATGAATTTCAGTTAATACATTTAATCCTAATTCTTTAGCTATTCTTGAAAAATTAGAAATTTGATTTTTAGTTAGTATAGCTGCAATAAGTAAAATTGCATCCGCACCAATCGATTTAGACTCAATGATTTGAAACTCATCAATGATAAAATCCTTTCTCAATATTGGAATACTACAGGCCTCTTTAACAATTTTTAAATCTTTTTTTGACCCGCCAAAAAAATACTCATCTGTTAAAACTGAAATACCTACTGCACCATGTTGTTCATATCCTAAAACGATGTCTTTAGTTTTTGAAGTAAAATTAATTTCTTTCTTAGAAGGAGATTTTCTTTTATGTTCAGCAATTATTGAGATTTGGTTTTGCAAGATATTTTTTGAAAGGCTTTTTGTAGGTATACCAAAATAATCGCTTTTCTCTAGAGATGTATAAGATTCTGAGTTTTTTAGTTGATTTACTTCAACTATTTTTCTCTCAACTATTTTATCTAAAATATTCATTTACTTATACTTAAAAGTTTATTAAATGAATTGAGAGCTTTTTTGCTTTCCAGTGATTCCCTAGCAATACTTAAACACTCTGTTATTTTTTTTGATGATATAGTCTTTATTGCTAATGCAGCATTAGCTAGTATAACATTTTTTTGCGCTTCAGTACAATTATCATTCAAAACATCCATAAAAATTTTTGCTGAGCTGATGATATCAGAACCTCCCTCGATTTGATTTTGTTTTAATTTTTTTAAGTCAAAATAACTAGAGTCTAAGATTTGTTCACTCTTGTTATTGATTAATTTAAATTCATTGGTCAATGATACTTCATCATATCCGTCAAGAGAATATAATACAGAGAAGTTTTTATCTGTATTTCTGAAAATATGACCATATAATCTTGCAAGGTCTAAGCTATATACACCAGTTATTTGATTTTTTGGTTGACATGGGTTAACAAGCGGTCCTAATACATTAAAAAATGTTTTAAAACCTAAACTTCTTCTTACTGGAGCAACATTTTTCATTGCAGGGTGAAATAGTGGAGCATGTAAAAAAGTGATATTAGATTCATCAATACATTTTCTTAAAAAATCATAATCATTTGAAAATTTAATACCTAGAAACTCTAATACATTACTGGAGCCACATCCTGATGAAACACCATAGTTACCATGTTTAGTAACTGTATATCCAGCTCCAGCTACTACAAATGATGAAATAGTTGAAATATTGAATGTGTTTTTTCCATCTCCACCTGTTCCGCATAAATCTATTGAGTTTAAATCATCAAAATCAATTTTAAGACATAGGTCAAGTAATGCATCTCTAAATCCTTCAATTTCTTCAACACAAGGCATTCTCATTTTGTAGACCGTCAAAAATGAAGCAATTAATGAATCATCATATTTTTTTGCAGAAATTTCTAACAAAACAGATTTTGACTCATCATATGTTAGAGTCTCATTTTCAAAAAGTTTTTCTAATAAATTTTTCATCATGTATTAATCCAATTTTTTAAAAGAATTTTACCGTGTTCAGTGAGAATAGACTCAGGATGAAATTGAACACCCCACAACTTAAATTTTTTATGTTTAAATGCCATTATATTTTTATCATAATCATGAGCTAGAAGTTCAAATTCATCATTCAACTCTTTAACTACCCAAGAATGGTATCTGCCTACTTTGAGAGTCTTGGGAATGGATGTAAAAAGAACATCATCTTTTACAACTTTTATTTCAGTTGAAATTCCATGAAAAACATCATCTAAGTTCAATAAATCACACCCTAATGTTTCTGCTATTGCTTGATGTCCGAGGCATACTCCCAAAAAATTTTTTGTTTTATAATAATTAGATATAATTGATTTTAATAATCCAGCTTCATCAGGAATACCTGGTCCTGGTGATAATAAAATTTTGTCAAAATTATTAACATGATTAATATCAATCATATCATTTCTAAATACTTCAACTTCACAATCTAAATCCTCTAGATAGTGTACTAGATTGTAAGTAAATGAGTCGTAATTATCAATAACTAAAATTTTATTTTTCATTTTAATTCTGCTTTTTCAATTGATTTCTTTAATGCTCCAACTTTGTTGTATACTTCATTTAATTCATTTTTTGGAACAGACTTCGAGACCACTCCAGCACCAGCTTGAAAATACAATGATTGGTTTTTAGATAAAAATGATCTTATAATAATTGCATGGTTAAAGTTTCCTTCAATGTCAATCATTCCAATTGCTCCACCATAGAATTGTCTTTTTGATGTTTCATAGTGATTTATTAATTCCATTGCTTTGTACTTAGGTGCACCTGTTAAAGTTCCAGCTGGAAATGTATTACCAATTATTTCTTTAGATTTTGATTTAAGAGTTCCAGTAACCTTTGATACCAAATGAATTACGTGAGAGTAAAACTGAATTTCTCTATCTTTTTCCACAACAACATCTTTACATGATCTACTTAAATCATTTCTTGCAAGATCCACAAGCATCATGTGTTCACTATTTTCCTTATCATCTTTTAACAATTCCTTAGCTTTTTCTCTATCATAATTATCATCACCTGTTCTCTTAAATGTTCCTGCAATAGGATGAATTTCTGCCTTTTGATTATTAATAACTAATTGTGCTTCTGGTGAACTTCCAAAAATTTTAAATTTACCATAGTCAAAATAAAATAGATATGGTGATGGGTTTATAGATCTTAGATTTCTGTAAACATTAAAATCATCACCTTCAAACGGTTGAACAAATTTTCTTGACAAAACTATTTGAAATACATCTCCTCGCATGCAATGTGAAATACCATTTTTTACTAGTTTTATAAATTCTTTATCAGTAAGATTGGATTTAATATCTCCAACTTTTTTAAAATTAAAATTAGAAATAGCTTTATTGAATATTAATTTTTCAATTTTATTTATTTCATCATTATCTTTTGAAAAAGAAATAATTGTTGATTGATTATTAAAAGTGTTTACAACAATAACATTTTCATATAAACAGTATAGCATTTGAGGTATTCTATCACCATAATTTTTATTAGAAAGTTTAATATTTTCAAAGTAGTTTATTGAATCATAACTCATATATCCATAAATTCCTTTACTCTGGAATTTATCATTTTTATATTCATTAGAAAATTCAAAAGAACCAATGAATTCATTAAGTTTTTCTAAAACCGATTTATCATCATTAATTTTTTCGGTAATAAATTCTTTACCAGGATATTTTGTTTTAATATTATTATTTTCTACTTGAAATTTTGCTATAGGTTTGAAGCATATATAAGCGTAACTATTATCTTTTGAGCTGTAATCACTACTTTCTAGTAATATAGAATTTGCATAGTTATCTCTTATCTTTAAATAAATACTGACAGGCGTTAATGTGTCAGTAATTATTTCTTTTCTATTTTCATTTAATTTAAACTTCATATAATAAAAAAAGGCCTGTCGCACAGACAAGCCTTAAATATTTTAAAATCTTAAACTTATAGCGACAGGAGCCTAAACTTCATAAAGTGCCACCAAAATTTAAAACGGTTATTCATATCTCAAATATAGAAACTTTTTTTTAAAAAATAACCAAAGAAAAAAGTTTAAATACTTAATTTAACAGACTAAAATTTTAAAAAAATGAATTTGAATATCCAAGATTGGAAAACTAATAAAGAGTCAAGCTCAAAAAATATATGTTTAGATGTAAGAACTATAGAAGAATTTAATCAAGGATATATTGATGATTCTATAAATGTAGATTTTTATAAATCAATGGAATTTATGAAGTTTTTAGATAAATGTTCAAAGGATGAAAATTATTATGTTTATTGTAGGTCGGGTAAAAGAAGTTATGCAGCATGTGAGATAATGAAAGAGTTTGGTTTCAATAATGTCTTTAATCTTGATGGTGGTTTTTTAAAATGGCTTGAATGTGGATTTGATATAAATGAATAAGTTAAGATATAGTTTAGAAAAATATGGATTTAGAGTCTGTTCAAGATTAGCAGATTTTTTAGGAATTAAATCAAAGTACGTAAGGCTAGCCTTTATTTATAGTAGCTTTTTTGGTCTTGGTATTGGATTTTTTATACATCTCGTTCTAGCTTTTTGGATGAGACTTAAAGATATAGTATATTCGAAAAGATCTTCAGTTTTTGACTTATGATCACTTAATCAAACAATCATTTATGAAAAAAATATTTCTCCTAAGTTTTTTTAGTCTTTTTACATTACCTGTTTTTTCCCAGGAAAAAGGTTTAGATCAAAGAATTGATGAAGCATTTCAACCGATATCAGATTTTTTTAGTCAGGTAGTCTTTTTTTCCATTGGCGAAAACCCTTTTGTTATTTATCTTTTAGTTGGTAGTGCTATCTTTTTTACATTATATTTTGGTTTTCCAAATATTAGATATTTTATAACATCTATTAATGTAGTTCGTGGAAAATATGATGAAATTGAAAAAGACGGTTCTGATTCAAAAGACGGTGAAGTTTCACATTTTCAAGCTCTTACAACTGCAGTTTCTGGAACTGTGGGGAATGGTAATATTGCTGGTGTAGCACTAGCAATTGCTTTAGGTGGACCTGGAGCTACGTTCTGGATGATTGTTTGTGGGTTAATGGGAATGTCATTAAAATTTGTTGAATGTACTTTGGGTGTTCATTACCGTGATGTTGATAAAGATGGAGTAGTGTATGGTGGACCAATGTATTACTTAAGTAAAGGACTTAAAGAAAAAGGCTTTGCAACCTTAGGAAAAATTTCAGCAATTTTGTTTGCTATTTTTTGTATTGGCGGATCTTTTGGAGGAGGTAATGCAGCACAAGCTAATCAAGCAGCCATAGTTTTAAAAGATTTACTTGGATTTGAATCTACATTTGCAGGTGCTGTGATTGGATTAATTCTTGCTGTTATCGTAGGAATTATAATTATAGGTGGGATAAAAAGAATAGCTTCTGTTACAGAAAAAATTGTTCCATTTATGGCATTACTATACATACTTGCTTGTGTATATATATTAGGTATAAATTTTAGTTTTATTGACGATGCATTTGCTCTAATTTTTAGAGAAGCTTTTAATCCAACTGCAATTGGTGTTGGAGGAATAATTGGTGTTCTAATGGTAGGATTTAGAAGAGCAGCATTTTCAAATGAAGCTGGTGTAGGTTCTGCTTCAATAGCTCACTCAGCTGTAAAAACTAAATATGCTGCATCCGAAGGTTTAGTAGCTTTACTTGAGCCTTTTATTGATACAGTTGTTATATGTACGTTAACAGCACTAGTAATAATTACATTTAATTCAACAGGTGTATTTGCATACGGTGGAGAAGGTGGAGTTTTAATTGATGGAGTTATGTATGAAGGAGCTGGAATTACATCAAAAGCATTTGCAGAGTATATACCATTCTCTGATATTTTCTTAACAGTTGCTGTGGTATTATTCGCAGTTTCAACTATGATATCGTGGTCGTATTATGGACTTCAGTCATGGAAATATTTGTTTGGTAGAGGAGAAAAATCTGATTTAACATATAAATTGTTATTTCTTTCATTTGTAATTATAGGATCTGCTGCAAGTATGAATTCTATATGGGCATTTTCAGATGCAATGATTTTTGCAATGGTTTTCCCAAATATGGTTGGACTATACTTGCTATTTCCAGTGGTTAAAAATCAATTAAATAAATATCTTAATGCAATTAAGAAATAATTCTTTTGGCATTTTTTTTGTTTTAATTAAACTATGAAAACAAAATCAGTTCATCAAAATTTGAGTTATAATAAAGAATCAATCAATTTGATTGAGAGTAGTGCTAGAGATTTTTCTCTACAGTTTATTCAACCTTATGTTATGGATTGGGATGAAAATCAGCACTTTCCAAAAGAAGTTCTCAATAAAGCAGGTGAGTATGGTTTCATGGGTATGTTAGTTCCAGAGACATACGGAGGGGCTGGTTTTGGTTATCATGAATATGCTGCATCAATAGTTGAAATTTCAAAAATTGATCCATCAATTGGTCTTTCAATAGCTGCACATAATTCTCTATGTACAAATCATATCTTAAAATTTGGAAACGAAGATCAAAAAAATAAATGGTTACCTAATTTAGCATCAGGAAAACATATCGGAGCGTGGGGACTAACTGAGCCTAATACAGGTTCAGATGCTAGCAAAATGGCATCAACTGCAACAAAAAAAGGAAACAAATGGGTCTTAAACGGCACGAAGAATTTCATAACTCATGGTAAATCAGGTGATATTGCAGTTGTGATTTTTAGAACTGGTCCTGTTGGAAAAAAAAATAATTCTACAGCATTTGTTATAGAAAGAGGAACACGAGGTTTTGAAGCTGGAAAAAAGGAAAATAAGCTTGGAATGAGGGCCTCTGAAACTGCTGAAATGATATTCCAAGATTGTATTATTGATGACTCCAATAGACTTGGTGAAGTTGGTGACGGCTTTAAGCAATCTATGAAAATTCTAGATGGTGGAAGAATTTCTATTGCCGCACTTTCTTTAGGAATTGCAAAGGGTGCTTACGAAGCTTCAGTTAAGTATTCTAATGAAAGAATTCAGTTTGGAAAACCAATAAGTTCATTTCAAGCAATTTCATTTAAACTTGCAGACATGGCAACTGAAATTCGAGCCGCAGAATTATTAATAAAAAATGCTTCTGATAAAATAAATAATTTAGAACCAATGACTCTTGAGAGTGCAATGTGTAAACTTTTTGCATCAGAACTTTGTGTAAAGGCTTCCAATGAAGCTGTTCAAATATTTGGAGGTTATGGATATATTAAAGATTTTCCCGTAGAAAAATATTTAAGAGATTCTAAGCTTTGTACAATTGGAGAAGGTACTAGTGAAATTCAAAAACTAGTTATTTCAAGAAAAATTTTATCTAAATAAGTTATATTTTCAATTTTATTTATAGATTTGCCACGCAAAAAACAATTATATGTTAATTATACCTGTTAAAGAAGGAGAAAGTATTGACAAAGCTCTTAAGAGATTTAAAAGAAAGTTTGACAAAACTGGAGCATTAAAATCATTAAGAGAAAGACAAGCTTTTACTAAACCTTCAGTAAAAAACAGAAATAAATTTATCAAAGCTTCTCACGTTCAAAAGCTAAGAGATCAAGAAAACCAATAAAAAATTTAACTTTGTTTAGATAGGATCTTTATGTATCTAAACGATTTCAAGAATTTTATTGAGTCCGAAAAAAAATACTCAAAACATACTGTTAATGCCTACGTTAATGATCTTGATGAATTTAATAACTTTTTGAAATTAAACAGTGTACAATTAAACGAAAAATTAAATTACTCCTTTATTAGACAATGGATTGTTGAATTATCAGAAAATGGCTTATCGACTAGGTCTATTAACAGAAAAATTTCTTCATTAAAATCATATTTCAATTTTTTAATTGCTATTGATAAACTTAAGGTATCTCCATTAAAGCTTCATAGTAACTTAAAAGTTGAACCAAAGATTATAATACCATTTAATGAAAGAGAAATGGAGAAGGTATTTGAGATATTTAATAATAATTCAGATAAATTGGATAGAGATTTTTTGATTATTGAAATTTTATATTCAACTGGAATAAGACGAGATGAACTAATAAATTTAAAATTTGATGATATTTATTTTGAACAAGGCCTTATTAAAGTTTTAGGTAAGAGAAATAAAGAAAGATTAGTTCCTGTTTTACCAAATCTTTTATTAAAAATAAAAAAGTATAGTTTAAATAATTCTATTAAAACTTATTTATTTAAATCTAAAAATGGTAAAAAAATTAGTCCTTCAACAATATATAGAATCGTAAAAAAATATTTTAGGCAAATTTCATCTAAGAATAAAATTAGTCCACATGTTTTAAGACATTCATTTGCAACTCATATGATAAACAATGGAGCAGATATAAATTCTGTTAAAGAAATTCTTGGTCATTCATCATTAGCTTCAACCCAAATTTATACCAAAATTAAAGTTCCAAAAATGTTAAATGACTATATGTTAAATCATCCGAGGGAAAAGAGATAAAATAAAATCAAGAATTTTTTTTTAAAAAAAAATAATTAAATACATTTGCCATCGCTAAAATCGCCGATGTAGCTCAGCTGGCTAGAGCAGCTGATTTGTAATCAGCAGGTCGTGGGTTCGAGTCCCTCCATCGGCTCTGATTTTAGGGGAGATACTCAAGCGGCCAACGAGGACAGACTGTAAATCTGTTGGTTTATACCTTCGCAGGTTCGAATCCTGCTCTCCCCACAAAACTACCAGCGGGAGTAGCTCAGTTGGTAGAGCGTCAGCCTTCCAAGCTGAATGTCGCCGGTTCGAACCCGGTCTCCCGCTCAACCTATAAGCCGATGTAGCTCAGGGGTAGAGCGTTTCCTTGGTAAGGAAAAGGTCCCGAGTTCAACTCTCGGCATTGGCTCAATATAAAAAGTACGAAATAAACCTACAAAGCATTAAGCTTTATACTCAAGAAGTTCTTCAAAACTTAAATAATCAAGTGTTTTTATATGTGTTGATTCAAGTAACACTTTAGGCGCAAAGCCTTCTTTGTACGCTTCAATCCATCTTGAGACACATAAACACCACTTATCGCCATCTTTAAGTCCTTTAAAATTATAATATGGGATATCTTTAGTTAAATCGTTTCCTCTTTTTTTGGAGAATTCCAAAAATTTATCAGTTACAATGGCACATACAGTGTGAGTTCCAATATCATCAGGTCCTGTTTCGCAACAACCAGTTCTATATGCACCTGTCATTGGATCAGAGCTACACAATTCCAAATCTTTTCCAAAAACATTTAGTTGTTTCATATACTAAAACTTCCATTTAATAAATAATAATAAATTCAATATTAATGTGATAATTGTTAGTCCAATACTAACAGAATGCAAAATAAAAAATAATGAATCGTTTGCTGAGTCTCTCGCATTATTCATGGTAGGAATTATGAAATAACATACTAACATGAAAATCAAAGTTAATATTGATGCAATTTTTGCAAAACTTTGATTTGAGTTTAAGCTATAAATTGTTAATATAGAAAAAATTGATAAAACCGAAATTATAATAAAAAATTTTGGCCAAATATATCTTAGATATGTGCTTGCATCTTCAGGTTGTAATAGATTATTTATTGAAGGGGCAACAATAACAGATTGATATAATATTAACCCACAAATAGCTCCCGAAATAAATGGTGGAAGATTTTTTAAAATTGACATCATAATATTAATTCAAGAAAGAGATAAAATTTAAAATGATCAATATCCCATTGTAAGTTTAAAATAA
>NZZF01000058.1 GCA_002702385.1 Flavobacteriaceae bacterium
TTAATGTTTTGATTTAAATTACCTAAAATCATAGTAACATGATTTGATCTTTTTCTAATTCTGTGAGCTCTTCCTTGAGGAGCAGGTCTTAATCTTTTAAGCATTCCTGCGGAATCAACTTTAATTTCTTTAATGTATAACTCTTCATTTTCAATGTCAGAGTCAGGATTTTTTTGTTGCCAATTATTAATTGCGGACAACAAGAGCTTTTCTAATCTTACTGAAGCTTGCTTTTGACTAAATTTTAAAATTGAAAGAGCTTTTTCAACTTTCTTTCCTCGTACCTGATCAGCAACCAATCTCATTTTTCTAGGTGAGGTCGGACAATTATTAAGCTTAGCTAAAACTAAATCTTTGTTAAGCTCTTTCGCTGCTTCAGATGTATTTCTTTTCCTAGCTCCCATAATTATTTACCTTTTTTACCACCAGCGTGACCTCTAAAGGATCTAGTTGGTGAAAATTCTCCTAACTTATGCCCTACCATATTTTCTGTAATATAAACTGGAACAAATTGTCTACCATTATATACAGCTATGGTTTGACCAACAAAATCTGGAATGATCATAGACGATCTTGACCAGGTCTTAATTACAGACTTTTTCTTTGTATCAAGATTAGATTCTACTTTTTTTAGAAGACTCTTGTGAACATACGGTCCTTTTTTTAATGATCTTGGCATAACTTATTTTCTTCTTTCAATTATAAATTTATTACTAAACTTCTTCTTATTTCTAGTTCTGTATCCCTTTGCAGGTATACCATTTTTTGATCTAGGATGACCACCAGATGCTTTTCCTTCACCACCACCCATTGGATGATCAACAGGGTTCATTACAACAGGTCTAGTTCTAGGTCTGCGTCCAAGCCATCTAGTTCTTCCAGCCTTACCTGAAACAACTAATTGATGGTCTGAATTAGAAACTGGTCCAATTGATGCGAAACACCCAACTAATATCATTCTAGTTTCTCCAGATGGCATCTTAATAGTTGCAAACTTTCCATCTCTTGCCATAAGTTGTGCAAATGATCCTGCACTTCTTGCTAAAGCAGCTCCGTTTCCAGGGGTCATTTCAATGCATGAAATAGTTGTACCAAGTGGAATTGATGACAATGGCATTGAATTTCCAACTAATGGATCTACATTTTTACCAGAAATAACAGATTTACCAACTTTTAATCCTTTTTGGGCAATTATATATCTTTTTTCACCATCCTTAAATTTTGTTAAAGCAATAAAAGCAGACCTATTAGGATCATACTCAATTGAAATGACTTCAGCTGGTTCATCATGTCTATCTCTCTTAAAATCAATAATTCTATATTTTTTCTTATGCCCACCACCTCTAAACTTCATAGTCATTTTTCCTTGACTGTTTCTACCACCAGACTTTTTTAAAGGAACTAATAAACTTTTTTCAGGTTTATCAGTTGTTATAGCATCAAAACCATTTACAGTTCTTCCTCTTTGTCCAGGCGTTATAGGTTTTAAACTCTTAATTGGCATAATTATAAATTATTATAAAAATCTATTGAATCCCCTTCAACAAGTTGAACAATAGCTTTTTTCTTAATATTAGACTTAGTTCGTTGTATACCACTTTTAGTATACTTTGTTTTTCTTTCAGGTCCATAGATCTGAGTTCTAACTTTTTCAACAGTCACATTATATTTCTTTTGCACTGCATTCTTAATTTCTACTTTATTAGCAGCTCTTCTAACCAAAAATGTATACCTATTTCTAATTTCACTATCATTTGTAGCTTTTTCAGTTATAATAGGTTTAATTATGATTTCCATCTCTTATATTAAATTTGACTGTATTTTTTCAACAGCATTTTCTTCAATTACTAAATGCTGAGCATTTATAATTTTGTACGTCGAAATTTCTGAGTCAGTTACTACTTCTGATTTATTTAAATTTCGGGCGGACAAATATACATTTTTATTAACACCGTCCATTACAAACAAAGTTTTTTTACCCTCAAGACCAAATGCTTTTAAAAGATCATTGAATGACTTTGTTTTAGGTGTTTTAAAATCAATATTTTCAACAACTGAAATTGATTTAGTTTTACATTTATCAGTTAATGCAGATTTTCTTGCAAGTTTCTTTACACTCTTATTAACCTTTAGTTCGTAATCTCTCGGTCTGGGACCAAAGATTGTACCTCCACCTCTAAAAAGAGGGTTTTTTATACTTCCAGCTCTCGCAGTTCCAGTACCTTTCTGTTTTTTTATCTTTCTAGTACTACCTTTAATTTCAGCTCTTTCTTTAGTTTTAGCATTTCCCTGTCTCTGATTTGCTAAGTATTGCTTGACATCAAGGTATACTGCATGATCACTAGGATTAATTTCAAAAACTTTTTTAGATAGCTCAACTTGTCTACCAGTTTCTTTTCCTTTAATATTTAATACTGAAACCTTCATTATTTTCTAATTGTAACAATTGAATTTTTATGCCCTGGAACACAACCTTTTAATACTAAAAGATTTTTTTCAGGAACTACCTTAATTACTTTAAGATTTTGAACAGTTACCTTTTCATTACCCATCTGACCAGCCATTCTCATACCTTTAAAAACTCTAGCAGGATAAGATGCTGCACCAATAGAACCAGGAGCTCTTAACCTGTTATGTTGACCGTGAGTTGACTGACCAACTCCGGCAAATCCGTGTCTTTTAACAACACCTTGAAATCCTTTACCTTTAGAGGTACCTGAAACATCGACAAATTCACCTTCAATAAAATGTTCAACATTGACAACATCACCAACATTTAATTCATTTTCAAAATTTTTAAATTCAATAAGGTTTTGTTTAGGTGAAGTTTTAGCATTTTTAAAATGACCTATTTCAGCTTTATTAAATTTGTTTTCTTTTTTATCTATAAAACCAAGCTGTATAGAATCATAACCATCCTTATCCTTATTCTTGATCTGAGTTACAACACATGGGCCTGCTTCAATAATAGTACAAGCAAGGTTGTTTCCTTTATCATCATAAAGACTTGTCATTCCAATTTTTTTTCCAATTAATCCAGACATGATTCTAATTATTAAACTTTAATTTCTACTTCAACTCCACTTGGTAGTTCTAATTTCATCAAAGCATCAATAGTTTTTGACGATGAACTATATATATCAAGTAATCTTTTATATGAGGACAACTGAAATTGTTCTCTTGATTTCTTATTAACGTGAGGAGATTTTAAAACAGTGAATATTTTCTTTTTAGTTGGCAGGGGAATGGGACCTGTAACTATAGCACCTGTAGTTTTTACAGTTTTAACTATCTTCTCAGCTGACTTATCAACCAAGTTAAAGTCATATGATTTTAGTTTTATCCTAATTTTTTGACTCATAATTACTCTTGATTACCTTTAATTGATGCTATAACTTCATCAGAAATATTTCTCGGAGTTTCAGAATAGTGAGAAAACTCCATAGTTGATGTAGCTCTACCAGAACTCAAGGTTCTAAGTGAAGTTACATATCCAAACATTTCAGAAAGTGGAACTTCAGCCTTTACAACTTTTGATCCAGCTCTATCATCCATATTATTTACCTGACCTCTTCTTCTGTTAAGATCACCTACTATATCACCCATGTTTTCTTCAGGTGTTAAGACTTCCAATTTCATAATTGGTTCCATAATAACGGATTTTGCAAGTCTTGCAGCTTCTTTAAATCCAAGTTTAGCAGCTAATTCAAATGACAATGAATCAGAGTCAACAGGATGGAAAGAACCATCTTTTAATGAAACTTTAAGTGAGTCTATTTCAAATCCAGCAAGTGGACCATTTTTCATAGCCTCTCTAAATCCTTTTTCAACAGATGGAATATATTCTTTTGGAATATTACCACCTTTAATATTATTAATAAACTCTAATCCTGGTTTACCTTCTTCAGTAGGTTCCATTGTAAATACAATGTCAGCAAACTTACCTCTACCTCCTGTTTGTTTTTTGTAAACCTCTCTATGATCAGCACTAGCTGTAACAGCTTCTTTGTACTCAACTTGTGGCTGACCTTGATTAACTTCTACTTTAAATTCTCTTTTTAATCTATCAACGATTATATCAAGATGAAGCTCTCCCATACCAGAAATTATTGTCTGACCAGAAGCTTCGTCTGTTCTTACTTGAAAAGTTGGATCTTCCTCAGCTAATTTAGCTAAAGCCATACCTAATTTATCTACATCTGCTTTAGTTTTAGGTTCAACTGCTATACCAATAACAGGATCAGGGAAAACCATACTTTCTAAAACAATTGGATGTTTTTCAGCGGAAAGCGTATCCCCAGTTTTAATATCTTTAAATCCAACAGCAGCACCAATATCTCCAGCTTCAATAAAATCAATTGCATTTTGTTTATCAGCATGCATCTGATAAATTCTAGAAATTCTTTCCTTATTTTCAGATCTATTATTAAAAATATAAGAACCAGCATCTAATCTACCAGAATAAACTCTAAAAAATGCTAATCTACCAACATAAGGATCCGTAGCAATTTTAAATGCTAATGCAGAAAAAGGCTCACTAGCAGATGGCTTTCTAGAAATTTCAGAACCATTATCAGGGTGAGTTCCTACAATTGCTTCTTTATCCTCAGGTGATGGTAAATATCTACAAACACAATCAAGCAGAAATTGAACTCCTTTATTTTTGAATGCAGAACCACAAACCATTGGAATTATACTCATATCTTGAGCTGCTTTTCTTAAAGCTTCATGAATTTCATCCTCAGAAATTGACTCAGGGTCATCAAAAAATTTCTCTAGAAGATTATCATCATATTCAGCAACAGCTTCAATTAAATTAGCTCTATACTTTTCAACATCAACCTTCATGTCATCAGGAATATCAACAACATCAAATGTTGATCCTTTATTTTCTTCATGCCAAACAATGGCTTGATTNTTTACAAGATCTACAACACCTCTAAAGTCTTCTTCTTCACCAATTGGTAATACAATTGGNACAGCATTAGATTTTAACATGTCTTTGATTTGTTGACAAACTTTTAAGAANT
Organism: Flavobacteriaceae bacterium; assembly: GCA_002702385.1. Taxonomy (GTDB): domain Bacteria; phylum Bacteroidota; class Bacteroidia; order Flavobacteriales; family Flavobacteriaceae; genus Eutrophosalina. The sequence goes on from NZZF01000058.1 coordinate 5,031, forward strand.
CAGAGCCTTGACGATCCATTTTATTTACAAATCCCATCCTAGGAACTTTGTAATTATCAGCCAACCTCCAGTTAGTTTCAGATTGAGGTTCAACACCATCTACAGCACTAAATAAAAAAACAAGACCATCAAGAACTCTCAATGATCTATTAACTTCAACAGTAAAATCTACGTGACCGGGGGTATCAATGATATTGAAATGATAAGGTTTTGTAGAATCAATTTTATTTCCTTGATCAGTAGGNAANTTCCANGTACAAGTNGTAGCAGCNGATGTAATTGTAATACCTCTTTCCTGNTCTTGCTCCATCCANTCCATTGTTGCAGCNCCATCATGAACTTCACCTATTTTNTGGCTTACACCTGTATANTATAAAATTCTTTCAGTTGTAGTNGTTTTACCAGCATCAATGTGCGCAGCAATACCTATATTTCTNGTAAATTTTAANTCTCTTGCCATTTTTTAGAATCTAAAGTGGGANAANGCTTTNTTNGCTTCCGCCATTTTNTGNGTATCAACTTTTTTCTTAACAGCAGCACCTTCTTCTTTTTCAGCAGCTAAAATTTCAGCAGCTAACTTTTGAGCCATAGATTTTTCATTTCTNTTTCTAGCANNNGANATCAACCATTTNATTGCTAAAGANATTTTNCTATCAGGTCTNATCTGCATAGGAATTTGAAAAGTAGCTCCACCAACTCTTCTACTNCTTACCTCTACNTGAGGCATNACGTTNGAAAGACCATCTTTCCAAACTTCAAGTGAAGATTTTTCAGTGCTATTTTTTTGCTCAACNATATCTAGAGCGTCATAAAAGATTTTAAATGCAGTTGATTTTTTTCCNTCCCACATCAGATTNTTNACAAATCTGGTAACCAGTTGGTCATTAAATTTNGGGTCTGGAAGTAAAGGTCGTTTTTTTGCTTTTCTTTTTCTCATTTTTATTTANTTGAGCGGTTCATAACCCTTGAACATCATTAACTCTTAGCCTTAGCTTTTTTTGCTCCATACTTAGATCTTCTTTGAAGTCTTCCTTCNACACCAGCAGTATCTAAAGCTCCTCTAACAATATGATAACGNACACCTGGAAGATCTTTNACTCTTCCACCTCTTACAAGAACAATTGAATGNTCTTGAAGGTTATGTCCCTCACCAGGNATATATGCATTNACNTCAATACCATTAGTNAGTCTNACCCTNGCAACCTTTCTCATTGCNGAGTTNGGCTTNTTNGGNGTTGTAGTGTAAACTCTNGTACACACNCCTCTTTTTTGAGGACAAGANGTTAATGAAGCAGATTTACTCTTCTTNACAATCTTTTTTCTTCCTTTTCTTACTAATTGCGATATTGTTGGCATATTTTCCTCTATTAAAGGGCTGCAAATGTATAATAATTTATTAATTAATCAAATGTTTGTAAAAAAAAANANAANGNNNTNNTTACAGGGTATATATATATAATGTATNATNNGTNNCCTTNTNAAGNANATNTANATCTGTTATTAACAATNNAGNTAANTNNCTCTACCTCAGTAAATTANNTAATAAAGTAAGTTTTTTCTTGCATTATTAACAATTAATGAACAAATTTGTGGGTTCAAAACTAAAAAACTATGAAAAAACTATTTTTTAGAGCTATGGTTATGTCATTTATAATGATGTTCCAATTTAGCTTTGCTCAAAAAACAGTTTCAGGTACAGTTTCTGATGACNCTGGTGTTCCTCTTCCAGGAGCAACTGTTGTTATTCAGGGTACATCTACCGGTACAACAACTAATTTTGATGGAGTTTACTCTATNTCTGCCAATGAAGGCGANGTATTAGTTGTTAGTTTCGTTGGATACTCATCTGCTACTNCAACTGTTGGAGCTTCATCAACTTTAGATTTTAGTTTATCTCCTGACAACTCTCTTGAAGAGGTTGTTGTTACGGCACTTGGTATTACNAGAGCTGCAAAATCCATTGGATTCTCTGCTCAGGANGTTTCNGGTGATGATTTAACTAAAACTAAAGAAACCGACTTAAGAACAGCTTTAGCTGGTAAAGTNGCTGGTGTTCAAGTTATTAGTGGTACGAGTTCAACTTTCGAGCCTTCTTCGATTCGTTTAAGAGGTGAGCAAGANATTCGTTACATCGTTGATGGTATTCCTATGAATTCTACNGANGTTAACACTGATAANATNGAGAGCATTACAGTACTNAAAGGTGCTGCTGCGACTGCACTNTATGGTTATGACGCNAAAAGTGGTGTTGTAATTATTACTAGTAAAAAGGCTAANAGAGGTGAAACTTACATCTCNGTCGATCACAACACAGTAATTAGTNANGTTAATAGANTNCCTAATTACCAAAANGAGTACGGTGGAGGATATTACCAATCNTGGGATACNTTCNCTTACAATCCTAACACAGATCCTGCTTCATGGGCTGCATTTAATGGTCANATTGTACCTTACTATGCTGCTGACGAATCTTGGGGTCCAAGAATGGATGGTACTAATGTAAGACATTGGGATAGNTGGATTCCTGGTCACCCAGATTTTGGTGTACAAAGACCATGGTCNNCTAANCCNGATAACGTNAAGAATTTCTTNGAAACTGGAATNAAAAACACTACTAGCTTATCATTTGCTAAAGGTGGTGAAGATTACAGCTTTAGAGCAACTGCAAGAGCTTCACAAAATGCTGCTGTAGTTCCTAATGCACAAAGAGATGTTTATGATTTAAATATTTCTGGAGAAATCGATTTAACTGANAATGTTTCAATCTATTCAAGCTTAAATGCAAGATTACAACAAACTGATAACTATGCGTCTTCAGGTTATGGTAGTTTAGCATCTAACTTTAGNCAATGGTGGCAAAGACAGCTTGATATGGATAGACTAGAANANAACTATTANTANAATGGTGCTTTCTANACATGGAACAGAAGATCAGCTAGAAANGCNAGACCTCAATANTGGGATGCTCCTCACTNCGAGCAATATTGGAACACGAATGCNAACGAGAATAGTACTTATTCTGGTAATTTCGGTATCAATATTGANTTAGCTGATGGGTTAACNGGTAANGTTGAGGTAAAAAGAAGAGCTTACACNAGACACAACTGGAGNAGAAGTTATGTTGGTGTTAANACNCTAAACACNACTCCTGGATACAGTGAAGGATCTTACAACCANAGCTTTAACCAGTTACTTGCNAAATTAAATTATAGAACNGATATTACTGANGATCTNGATTTAAATGCAATNGTTGGTTACACNGCTGACCAAAACAAATGGGTTAGCACNAGTGCNNGNACNGTTGGTGGTTTACAGATTCCTGANTTNTANGTANTCTCTAACTCNAAAGANAAGCCNAGNTACAGTACNAGTAGAACNAANACTAANTATAGATCTGCATTTGCTAACGTNTCGTTAGGATTTAAAGATTTACTTTATGTNGATGGTTCTTANAGATTTGACTGGGGTTCTACTGCAAATCCAGANAANAACAGAATTGAAACATATCANGTNACTGGTAGTTTNATTTTCAGTGAACTANTTGATATTCCAAGTTTAACATTTGGTAANATTAGAGCTGGATANGCTGAATCTCCAATCTTCCCTGGAGCTTACGCTACNAATCAAACATANTCNACTGGAACATCATATGGATCACTTCCATCTATGGCAGTTCCNAANACTCTTGCTAACCCTAACNTAACNGGTGGTATGAGACAAGANACTGAATATGGTTTTGAATTAAAATTCTTTGATAACAGATTTGGTATCGATTTCACATATTTCGATAGAGAAGATTCAAATCTTCCAGTATCTGTTACTGCTCCTGCATCTTCNGGATACTCAAGATTATCTGTTAACTCTAANATTACATCATCTGATGGTGTNGAATTAGCTGTTTCAGGTACTCCAGTTTTAACTGATNANTTCAGATGGGATTTATCAGCTAACTTCGCNACATTAACAAANACTGTAGANTTTATTTACCCAGGTATTGACAGAGTTATTCTTAACTCNTGGTTAGCTTGGTCAAGTATGGACTTACAAGAAATCGTTGGTGAAGAGTGGGGTATTTTAATTGGTAGAAGAAGTAGAAAAGATGCTAATGGAAATACAGTTTATAGATCTAACGGTACTATGGCTTATGATAACAATCAAATNCATGGTAANATTATGCCTGATGCTACAGGTGGTATTACNTCTACTATGCAGTATAAAAACTGGGATCTTACAGTTGGTNTTGACTGGCAAGATGGTGGANTATATCACTCTGTAACAGACATGTTCTCTGTTGCAGCTGGTATGCANGCATGGACTGCTGGNNTNAATGATAAAGGNAATCCAAAAAGAGANCCTGTATCAGCTGGTGGTGGNGTACANCAAGTNGGTGTATANGAAGATGGAAGTNCTGCAGATTTCTATANAGATCCAAACTCATGGGCTTGGGGTAACTGGACAAGAGACGACTTATGGTTAGTCGATGCTTCTTTTGTTAAGTTAAGACAAGTTAGATTAGGTTATTCTNTNGATCCAACTGCGCTACAAAACACACCTTTCAGTGCTGTTAACATNGCGTTAATTGGAACTAACTTAGGATTACTNTATGAAAANAGCCAATGGGATGGTGGNTTAGATCCAAGTGAGATGGGATCNAACTGGTCNGGAAGNAGATATGCTTCTGAAGGTGGTCAAATGCCNTCTACNAGANCAGTNGGNTTAAATGTTTCACTTAAATTTTAATTATAATACTGAATAGTTATGAAAAATAAATTCAACAAATTCGTAGGTCTATTTTTAACATTCTCTGTATTGTTTTGGTCATGTGAAAATGTAGACTTTGG
>NZZF01000021.1 GCA_002702385.1 Flavobacteriaceae bacterium
GATGTCTCAAAGTTATTTTTGTTGACAATAACTTTATATGAGACACCATAACGTTAACATAGAATAACTAATGCTTCGATAGTTATTTGAATTTTTGAAGCTAAGTAGTGTTTGTGTAGTTTTCAGCTAGAACATTATCGAAAACTAAGTGAAAACTAAATTTGTAGAAATCTAGTATTTCAGTCGTTTGGACGAGGGTTCGATTCCCTCCGACTCCACTATATCAATTATTTTTGAATTATGACATCACAAAACTGGTTAATTATTTTATTGATTTTAATCGCTTTTAATTATATTTTTTCAACTCTTCTTGAATATCTAAATGATAGAAATTGGAAAGATGAAATACCTAAAACATTAAAAGACTTTTATCAAAAAGANAAGTATCTAAAAGCAAAAGAATACAANAAAATTAATGGTAAATTATCTTTTATTTCATCCACAATAAGTTTTTTAATTACAATTTCTTTATTGGTTCTTGGNATTTATGGAAAAGTAAGTGATTANTTTATGATNAATTATNAAAATATATTTGTTCAGTCATCACTATTTTTTCTTTCTTTTTATGTGCTTAATCTAATANTTTCAACTCCATTCCAATATTATTNAACTTTTTCAATTGAAACTAAGTTTGGTTTTAATAAAACAACATTAAAAACCTTTGTTTTAGATAAATTAAAAGGAATGTTTTTAGCNCTAACAATAGGTGGNATTTTACTTTATGTAGCTTTANTTTTATATAGNAAAATAANTAATGGTTTTTGGATTTACCTTTGGCTTGGTTTATCTCTNTTCACTTTATTTATACAGATGTTTTATACAACTTTAATNNTACCATTATTNAATAAATTAACNCCGTTAGAAGATGGAAGTTTAAAAAATAAAATTGAAAATTACTCAAAAAAAATAGGTTATTCTTTGAGTAATATTTTTNTAATTGATGGATCTAAAAGGTCCACCAAAGCCAATGCGTTTTTTTCAGGAATAGGTCCAAAAAAAACTATTGCTTTNTTTGATACTTTGTTGGAGAAACACACTGAAGAAGAACTTGTTGCTGTTTTAGCTCACGAAGTTGGACANTATAAGAAAAATCATATTTTTCAAGGTTTAGTTTTAACCATNATNCAAATTGGATTAATGACTTACTTACTAGAATTATGTTTAAATAATTCGGATCTGATTAACTCTTTGGGTGGAGAAATTACAAGTTTTCATCTAGGTCTAATTGTTTTTTCAATGCTTTTTAGCCCAATTGGACTTTTAATTGGAGTATTNACGAATATTTTAAGCAGAAAAAATGAATATGAAGCTGATAAATTTGCCAAACAAACCTATAGCGGTAAGGATTTAGAATTAGCATTAAAAAAACTTTCTGTNGATAGTTTATCTAATATTTATCCTCATCCATTTTATGTATTNGTACACTACTCTCATCCTCCATTGATTAAAAGACTGGAAGCACTTAATTCTAGCTGACATTNTTTATTTCCCAACCTTTCTCATATTCTCTGGACCATATTTTTTTTACTTTATTATCTTTAATTGATCCATCAAGGGAATTTATTTCAAAACTTTTTCCAGTTCTATAAGCCATATTAGCATAATGTGTCATGCTTTGACTAACAGCTGCATCATCAATTGGAGAAGTTAACTTTTCACCATTTCTTATTGAATTAAAGAAATTTTCAAAGTGATATTGAGTCATGTTTCTAGTTATATTACTAAACTTTTCATCATTATCACTATCATATATTTTCTCACCAGAAAGATTAAAAATTTTATATCCATTTCTATTTACAAANACAGATCCATTAGATCCCCAAATTTTAGTTCCCCTACCACCTTCTTTTTCTTTTTCAAAGGCATTTCTNCTCTGACCGTCCCATGTAATTGTTTTATCCCCNGGAAATTTAAATTTCGCTTCCATTGTNTCATACATTGTCCAACCATCATCAATANAATGGTATTTACCAGCGTATACACTAACTGAAGATGGAAATTCTACGTTAAGNGCCCAGCGAGCTATATCTAATTCATGTGTTGCATTGTTNCCTGTTTCGCCTGTNCCATACAACCATCCGTACCATCTCCAATTGTAATCCCAAGTATCATATGTGTATGCTCTTCTTGGTGCTGGACCTTGAAANTCCTCCCAATCAAGACCAGATGGTATGGCTGTAATTCTTTGATTTGGAACTTTGGGTCTATTGTTATTGTAATAAGCTTCAGCTTTGTAGGTTTCTCCTATAATTCCATTTCTTAATTTATCAATTAAATCGGTAGTTTGTCTTGATGATCTTTGTTGATTACCCATTTGAACTTTTAAATTATAATGTTTTTGATATTTAACTAACATTTCATTTTCAAACATATTGTGACTACAGGGTTTTTCTAAGTAAACATGCTTACCATAATCCATTGCCTTACATGCGCTATATGCATGCCAATGATCAGGAGTGGCAATAACCAACGCATCTAAATCTTTATCTTCAATTATCTTATTAAATTTCTTTTCAACATTTACTTTTTTTCCTGTTCTTTCAAAATATCCTTTTGATATTTTTTCAATTTGCTTATCCATNACGTCGGAAATACATGTTAACTCAATATTTTCACAGCTTAAAGCATTATATAGTAAACCAGGNCCCCTTCGTCCTAGTCCCTGTACAGCAATATTAATTCTATCATTAGATCCAATTATTTTTCGATAGGATTTTGCTGATAAAGAATTTGCAAAACTATATGAACTTAATGCTACTGTAGACATTATTGCTTTTTTGATAAAATTTCTTCTGTTTTTTTTCATAGCAATTTTCTAATTTTAATATTCTTNAAACTTACTTCATCTCCATGATCTTGAAGNAGTATGTGACCATCNTTTAATCTNCCAAATTCTTCATATTTAGAATACTTCGAATACTTAATTAGTGATTTAAACATTTGAGAAAATCTATTGTATTCTAGAACCTTAATATTATCTAACCAATGTTCTACATGACCATTTTTTGAAATAATTCTGGCTCTNTGCCANGTGTTTGGTCTTACTGGTCTTTTTGATCTATTTTCCATTAAGTTTTCTGCTTCAATCAAGTCGTACAAGGATGCNACTGTTCTATTAGTTTTAATATATTTTTTTGTCAATACTTGATTTTTTCCATTTGACTCATAAACACTGATTTCTTTGTTAGCATCTGGATGATTNAAATCATCAAGAATTTGATATTCTAAACCAATTGAAGANCCGTTAACTTTATATTTTTCAGTATCCACAAAGTATTTAATTCCACTATTAGCCCCCTTTGAAATTTTAAAATCAAGNTCTAATTCAAAATTTGAAAATTTCTCAACGGTAACAATATCTCCTCCAAAATTTGATTCACTNCCATCAGATTTTAAAACCTTTAATATCCCNTCATTAATTTCCCAACCACGATCAGGAAAAGAATTTTTATTTGCACTCTTCCATCCATTACTTGTTTCACCATCAAAAAGAAACTTCCATCCATAATGAATTTCTTCATCACTTAAAAAATTATCAACATTATTTATAATTCTTACATGAGATTGATTGCTCCATAAATTATTTTCAATATCTGATGTTAAAATTCTAATATTTTTCCACATAACTTTTTTTCCAATATTTTCATCTTTGTTAATGCTATGAATTTGAAGAGCAATAAAACCTTTTTTTGAANTATCATCGATTAGGTATGAACACTGAACTCCATTAATCCATGTTTTAACTATGTTTCCGACNGCTTCAATTCTAAACTTNTTCCATTGATTATTTTTAAATGAATTTCTACTTTCTTCACTGTATGTGATTGGATACAAAAACAATCCTCTTCTTGATTGATCATAAATACCTCCAGACCATCGTCTGTACTCATCAGTATCTAATTCACATTGATACCCATATACTTTATTCCATTTATTAGCATTTTCATTAATCAAACTTCTGAACTGAACTCCGGAGTTAAGACCTTTATCAACGAAAACTTCAAATTCTAAAATAAAATCAGAATAAAAGTCTTTTGTTCCAAGATATGTGCTTGGTGAATTTAATATTGATACAGATGAAATAACTCCATCATTTAATTCAAATTCAGCTGAACCTTGCTTTATTTCCCAGTTGGATAGATCTTCATGGATTAGATTATCCCAATTATTTTGGGAAATTAATATTTGACAAAAAAATAAAGTAATTAANATATTTCTTTTCATAGTTANGAAGTGTGGTCACTTATAATAAACCACTTATTATTTANTTTTTTAAAAACTAATGTGAAATGACCAGATAAATCACCAACTATTCTTTTTAGAAAAAATNTTCCAATAAGAATTGCNGAGTNATAATCAATCATAAAAATATTATCAATTTTAAAAGATAATTCTCCCATTTCATCTTTACTTGAGTATGCTCTCAAATATCTTTCTTTAATATTATCCCATCCATATACAGGTCCNTTTTTACCAGAAAAAACCAAATTTTCAAAATTTAAATAACCTTTCATAAATTCATCAATATCAAAATTATTCCATGCTTGTTTTTGTTTATCCATGACACTTGTNATTAAAATTGAATCATGAGTTGACAAAGTTTGAGAGTTTAAATTGAAGAAAGAAAATAAAAAAACTAAAATTAAATAACGAAACATTAATTTAATATAAAAAAAAACCTCGAATATTCGAGGTTTTTCTTNTATGTAAATATTCAATAATTATTGAAGATCCATATTNCCCTTATTAGGATTATAAACATAATTGAATGTATAATATCTAGATGGATCTTGCATTGCATTTGGGCTTGATGGTGCATCTTTATAATAACTTAAAATTTCAAGCTTCGCATAGTGTCCATTATTAGTTTTAAAAACTAAAATTTTNCCAGGNATAGGNGTTATCAAATAAGCTTGAGGGTTGTAAACATACCATCCATTTCCGCTTCCNGGAAGCACAGCAGTTCCTGATGAAGAATCTTGTGAGAAAGCTAAACCATCAGCACTTAAAACAGAATTAAAAACACCGTCAACAATTGAAACAGCACCTTCTCCAGTTCTAGCTGGTTCATCACCAATACCAACTTCTGAACCACCATTAACAAGTATAGTTGTTCCTCTAAACGCCACATCCCAATCATTTCCTGANGTAGTTTGNCCAGTTTCAAAACTAAACTTCGTAAATGGGCCTGAGATAGGTTGACCTTGACCGCCTTCTTGCGGAGCATGTAAATTATTGTAAACAGCAGATATTACAGGTAGTTGTTCTTCTTCATTGCTACATGATACAAACAAAAAAGTTAGCATCAATAAGAGTTTAAANTGTTTCATATTATTATTTAATTAGGGTNCAAAAATAAAAANCCCATTCTAACTAAAATAACGCATGAGGAACAAATAATATCAAAAGGAGAATTGATGAATTAAATATTTATATTTATGATGNATANTANAATTAGGCACACAAATTGTTAATACTAAAATTTAATTTATTAAAGTGAAAAATATCGAAATAAGTTCTGATGTAAAATTTTNNATTGATGATGAGCTTACATTATACAAATTNATAAATATTGATAATGAAACTAAATCAATTTTTTTTGAGACTGATAAAAATTTTATTCAATTTCATTTTTGCCTAAAAGGTAANTGTAATTTCATTTATAATAAGGGTAGTTANTGTCTTCCTCTAGANAATGAAATGTCTATCTTACTCTANAATCCAATAACANCCTTACCAATTGATGTTAGAATTGAAAAGGACTCAAGGTTAATTAGTGTTTTAATAAGCATTGAAAAGCTACATGGCTTATTTTCAAAAGATTCTCAAACTATTCCATTTCTTAGTGAAAATAATATCAATAAAAAANTTTACAAAGATAAACCCCTNTCNCCTTCNATGATTGCNGTTTTAAATCAAATTATCAATGAAAAAATCGGAAAAAATGTNAAGTCTTTATATATAAGAGGAAAAATTTTTGAATTATTAAGTATNTACTTTAATGCATCTAGTAATCCAAATATTGATGTTTGTCCATTTTTATCAGACGACAATAATGTAAAAAAAATTAGAGATGCAAAAGAAATTATTATTTCTAAAATGACTGAACCACCATCTTTAATTGAACTTTCGANNGAAGTTGATATCTCAGTAAAAAACTTAAAAGAAGGCTTCAAACAAGTTTATGGTAACACAGTTTTTGGATATTTATTTGAACATAAAATGAATGTTGCAAGTCAAATGTTGACATCAAAAAATCATAATGTAAATGAAGTTGCTTTGCATTTAGGTTACAGCACATCAAGCCACTTTATAAATGCATTCAAAAAGAAATTTGGAACAACACCAAAAAAGTTNCTGAATTCTAATTAATATCATAAGAAAATTTTAAATGATATTCTCTTCCAGAAATATTGGGNAAAAAATCTNTATTAGTATAATTAGTAATGTTTTTAACTGTTATTGCAAGCATTGCTTTTTTAAATATTTTTAAAGAATATGTTGCATTGAAATTAATTGAAGGCTTAACAATTGATAAATCATAGTTATCTATTAATTCATTNCCATTGGTATCATAAATTCCAAATTTAGATCGATACATAAATCTTANAAANATATTNTTTTTATAGCCAAGATTTAAATTAATATTATGTCTTGATCGATTNGGAAGGCCTAAATACTGANTTCTTTTAATTACAATACTTTGAAGAGTGTTTGGATCTCTAGCNTAAACNTTACCATTTTTNATATTNNTAAAGTTTTCCTTATCANGAGCAAATAATAATTGATATCCAAAATTTATATCAAAATTTTCAAATATTGAAATATCATTATTAAACTCAATTCCTTGAGTAAATATTTTATCAANATTTANNTATCCAAAAACATTTTGACCATTTACTTTAGTNGCTAAAATTCTAGTNTCTATTAAGTTTTTNATATCATTTNTAAAAAAATTAATTGAACTNGTAAAGTTTTGAAGNTTTAGTTTGAAGGCAAAATTTAAACCAACTGATTGTTCGGGATATAACTCACCTCCTAANTCATTTTTTTGAATTAATAGATTTAATAATTGATTATTATTAAANAGTCTATTNATTCCATTAATTTCTTCGAACTTNCCAAAAACGGAATAACCAGTGATNCTNTTNGAAAAATTTAAATAAAGTTGTCTNAAATCAGGAGCTTTNAANCCTTGACCAATNGATGCACTGAATGAGATNCTGTTNGATAAAAAATACTTTAATGANAACTTGGAACTTAATTCATTTTCNTAATCACTATGATTATCNAATCTAGATCCNANAATGAAATTNATTTTNTTNTTAATTAACTTATCATATTGAAANTAAGCATTAACTAAATTAGATTTTACATTNCCNGAAAATAATGATCTATTTAAAANTTCATTTTCNAGNGAAATNCCTGTGGTTAAACTTGAATTATTNTTNAAATTTTTAAAAAATCTTATTTCAGATTTNNATAATTTATGATAAAAAAATGANGATAAATCACCACTNGATAAAAACTCATCATTATTAAATTCTGTNTAATATAACTCTAATTCAGTTTTGATATTTTTTTTAAACTTCTTCGAAAATTTTGTATGAGAGCTNTTTTCTANTTGNTTATTANTTGAATTNNATNAATTTTGATCTTGTTTATAAAATTTTANNGATTGAAAAANCGNAAAATCATTTTTGAAATNAGCNTTATATANNCCTGAAAAAGTATGATTTTTATAAGGATCTACTGTTCTAAATNCATCATTATNNTCTAAATCATAACCATTTGAAGATAACCGATTGTATGAAAAAGAAANATTGTTATTTTTTATTTTTTTTGAAATTAAAATNTTTGAATCAAANAANTTATTTGAACCTACAGACTGATCAAAGTGAAAATTGATTTTATCATCAAAATTCTTCTTAGTAATTAAATTAATTACTCCACCAATTGCNGAAGAACCATATAANGAGGAAGATGGGCCTTTAACTATNTCAATTCTTTCTAAATTNGAAACAGCAAATCGATTTAAATCNAAATTTCCAGANAGTCTACCNACACTTGGAACTCCATCNACTAGAATCTGAACATAATCNGAAGANAANCCTTGNATNTGNATNCCCTCGACACCCGGCACTGTATTGTCTGGAACNGTAAATAATCCATTTTCTTCTCTTAATATATCATCTAACCTTATTGAAGCATAATTTTCAATTTTNTCTTTTTTTATNAAAATAGAATTTAATGGTGCTGATGAAATATTTCTTTCAATCTTNCTNGCAGTTATGAATACCTCATCTAANTTTAAAGAATCCAAATAATCATCAGANCNNTCNTGAGATTGAATTGTTAGATTAACAATNAAAAAAAANATTAAAACAAGTTTNTTAATAACTANAATTTATTTNGCCAAATATATTTTAGTAATNATNAAAAAAATAACGATANAAGTTCTTTTTATATCNATTTAAATCNAATTAATCAAANTTGTAAGTTTGAAGTNTGAAAAANACATTGNTATCNATTATCCAGATTTNNTTAAGTGTTTTATTTATATATCTAACATTTTCAAAAATTAATATANATTCATTGACNTTANTTCTTAANGAATCNNACTTANTGTTNTTTTCANTAAGTCCTNTTTTATATTTTATTTCACAAATAATCTCATCTGAAAGGTTAAGGAACTTATTAAGAGTAAATGGTTATAAATTATCATTCAAAGAAAATGGTAAATTATATCTGATAGGAATGTTTTACAATTTTTTTGTCCCAGGTGGAATTGGTGGAGATTTATATAAAACATATCTGCTTAAAAAACTTTATAGCTGGAACGTAAAGAATACAATAAAATTAATTATTCAAGATAGATTAATAGGCTTAGGTGTTCTTTTCATGCTAATTATTTTTTTAGAAAATGGATTATTAATTAATTTAAATTATTCTATTAAATTTTTATCAATTTTTATAATTTATTTAATTGGGTTAAACCTTGTTAAATTAATTTTTGGTAATAATAAAGGATATTCAAAAACCTTTATATTATCCATAGTTGTTCATTTTTTTCAACTTTTATCAATAACATCAATAATTTTTGCACTCGGAATAAACAGCTATATTCTTGAAATTCTAAGCGTATTTATAATATCATCTGTTTTATCTATCTTTTCATTTGGTGGAATCGGAATAAGAGAATTTGTTTTTTTCTCAGCTGCATCTACATTAAGTCTTTCAAGTGAACTTTCAACAAGTATTGGACTATTATTTACAATATCAGCAGCGGTTTCATCACTGCCAGGTTTTTATTATAGCATAAAAAAAACCCGAACTTAGTCGGGTTTTTATAAATTCAAAACAAAAGTTATTCACCTGGTATTCCTGTGCCATCTTTCATTGGAGCCCAATTTGAATGAACTGATTTCCAACTTCCATCATCAGCAGCTACCCAAACTGAAGATGCTCGGGTGCTATATTTTACATTTTCTTTTGAATCAGTAAATGTATAAGAACCTATAGCATAAAAAGTTATAACTGCCATTGTCATATCAGGCATGAAATGGACTTCCATATCTTTTAAATCAAAAGAATCCCAAGTAAAATTTCTTTCACGTGTTACATCATCATCTGAATAAACATAAAATTCTCCAAGATTAGAATCACCAGTAACTAAATCAATATCTTCTGCAACATATTTTTTGTATTCCTCAAGATTACCCAAAGTAATTGCTTCTTGAAGTTTAGATTGAGCATCTTTTAAATAATTTGACAAATCATCTTTATTGACAGTTCTCCAATATGTTCTGAGTTTAGCATCGTAAGGTGAAGCAAAAAACGCAAAATCACGTGCTTTAAACTGATTATTAAATGCCTTTTGATAATCTCCTTCCATGGCAGCAATTTCAGCTTTGGAATCTAACGCATTCGGACCATTATGTAAAGCTCTTGATTTTGAAATAGCATCATATGCAGCTTCAAAATCAGGGGAATCTCCATATTGGCCATATGCGTAACCATAGGCAACCATGTTAAATGCAGCAGAGGCATTATCGGGGAATTTTTTAGAAAATGACATATATCCTTCCCAGTTTCCTCCACCAATTCCTACCCAATTAATTAAAGGACTATCTGAAAACTTTTCAACTGCATTTGCATATACATCAGTCCAAGAGTTTTCTTCGCCCTTAGTTGTTTCGATGAGTAGATCATACCAAGCCTTTTCTTCTGGTGAGAGAAGTTGAACATTAACCGCTTCTAACTTAGCTTTTCTTGAACCTAAATTAGGATTAGTTGTTGATGTTGCCGCAATAACCAATTTAGCACATTCACATCCAGAATCTGTCATCTGAGCTGCTTTTGCCATGCCAAAAGCTGTTAATTGCTCTAAATTTGTAAGATGTGTAATAGCTTCGTTTAAAATCTCATAAGATTGAGAGTCACAATTTGAATCATTAATCCAATTTTGAGAATTAAGACTTAATGAGACAAACAATATCGTAGTGTAAATAATATTTTTCATATTTATTAATATATGAAATATTCATATTCAAATAATAAAAAACATTTTAAGTTTTAGAGAATTAAGTTATTCTAAAAAANANATTAATTATTTTGATAAATCTCTAATAAAAAANGANGATGCTGGTAATTTATCAATATTAAANAGTGNTGATTCAAAATAATTTTTCCAACCATATCTCAGCATTTTTGGTTCTTTTACATCAACTGATTGAACAATAATTTTCAAACCTGATATTTTAGCATTTGCTTTATAAAAAATACCATCATTGCCAGCTATTTCAAAATCTTTTAGAGGTCCATTGAATTGATAAAAGCCAGTTGATGCATATTTAAAATTAATCTCAACTTTATTTTCATTAATATTATACGATTCAACTATTGGCCCTGACGGAACTACATTTTTAATATTATAAGTTTTATTTAATGCCCAATAAGCTAATCTATTTCCAATTTCAATTTTTTCAGGTGGATGAATTGAATTTAGATCTCCAATATCACTTGTAACAACCATNCCTGAATTTTGAATAATATTCATAGCTTCTAATTGTGATTCTCTTAAATATGCAGAAGAGTCATTNTCAGATCCATTATATCTAAATGGTGCGATTTGAACATAATAAAATGGGAAACTACCTTGATTCCATTTTGAACGCCAACTATCCACCATTACTTTCATTAGCTTGGAATAAAAATTTGCTCTGTAAACATTAGACTCCCCTTGATACCATAATGCACCTTTTATTGTAAAAGGAATTAATGGATTTATCATTCCATTGAAAAGATATGAAGGTTCATGACTTAGTCGTTTATCATCACGGTTATTTTTGATAAGACCTTCTTCAAAATTATTTTCCAAAAAACTTTTTTCAGTCCATGCTTCAGCAGGAGTGCCTCCCCATGAATTATGAATTATTCCAACAGGTACATCTAAAGTTTTATTAATTAATAAAGCAAATGAATAAGCAACAGCGCTAAATTTTCTAACACCTTCAGGAGTTGAAACTTCCCATTTACCCTCAAAATTATTTGATGGTAATTTACTAGCAACTCTTGGAACAGTAATTAGTCTAATTTCTTTATTATTAGAGTGTTCAAGAATTTCTAATGAACCATGAACTGGTTCATTTCTATAACCCTCAAATGACATCTGCATATTAGATTGACCAGAACCAAACCACACCTCTCCCAGAAGTATATTTCTAATTATTTTAGTCTCAGTTTTTGTGGAAATAGTTAAAGTTTGGGAACCTCTTTTAAAATTAGTTTGAACTTTAGTNTTCCAATTACCTTCATCATCTGACCTAACTTTATATGTGATATCATTCCAGCTAGTTTTTATTTTTACAGTTTCATTTGCATCAGATTTACCCCAAATATTTACCATTTCATTTCTCTGAAGCACCATATTATCAGTAAAAAGAGAATTTAATTCAATTTGAGAGTAGAGATTGAATGATGTTAATAAAACAAAAAGAAGANCTATATATCTCATTAGTACANGTATTTCTTATCTAACTCTTCCGAATCCTTATATTTTATTCTTAAATCTGCTAGTTTAACTTTTAGATCTTTTACTACATCAGCATATGCTGGATCATTATATACATTATTCATTTCATTTGGATCATTTAATCTATCGTACAATTCCCATTCATC
This sequence comes from Flavobacteriaceae bacterium, assembly GCA_002702385.1. Lineage (GTDB taxonomy): Bacteria > Bacteroidota > Bacteroidia > Flavobacteriales > Flavobacteriaceae > Eutrophosalina. The sequence goes on from NZZF01000021.1 coordinate 12,181, forward strand.
TACATCGTAATAAAACCTAACTAATTTATATTCTTTATTAACAATCCCATAATGTCTTTTAACCATATGAACAGAGGGATATTCATAATAATGGTAGTAAACTTCCTCTCTTGTCCATTGGTCATTATCACCTAAAAGTAAAGGCATTAAACTTTCACCTTGCATATCTTCAGGAGAATCAATCATAGCTGCTTCAAGAAATGTTTGAGCAAAATCTAAATTTTGAACCATCTCATCACTGGAAATTCCNGGTTTAATTTTATTTGGCCANTTTATCATCAAAGGTGTTTTAAATGATTCATCGTAAATAAATCTCTTATCAAACCACCCATGTTCTCCAAGATAAAATCCTTGATCAGAAGTGTATACTACTATCGTGTTTTTGTCTAATCCTGTTTCATCTAGATAATCTAAAACTCTTCCAACATTATCATCAACAGATGAAATTGTAGCTAAATAATCTTGCATATATCTTTGAAATTTCCATCTCATTTTTTCTTCATCATTCATATTTGGCCAATTGTTTTTAAAATCTTCATTTATTTTATCTAAAGTAATATTGTACGCTGCAATTTGTTCTTCATTTCCTCTGTTAAATGGGACGTTAAAACCNCCAGGNCCAGGTCTATATTCNTTACCATCCATTCTNTAATAAACAATTTCAGGANTTACATNNCCCATTTCTTNTAATGTTGANGGTCTAACTTTACTATCATGCATNTACTGCATGTGAGTTAANAAATTCATTTCAGCTGCTTTTGCAGCAGATCCTCTATTAGAATAGTCATCAAATAAAGTTACAGGTTCTGGAAATTCTTTTTGATAAAATTCAGCGAACTTCTCAGGACTCGGCCACCAAGGTCGATGCGGTGCTTTATGGAGATACATCATCATAAAGGGCTTNTCTGAAGATCTTTTATTTTTAAACCAATCAAGAGTTAAATCAGTAATAACATCAGTAACATAACCTTCAATAATGGTATCTTTTTCTTTACCCAAAAATTTTGGATTTATGTAGCTCCCTTGCCCNGGAAGGATTAGAAAATCATCAATTCCTTTTGGATTATTTCCAAAATGTAATTTACCATACATNGCTGTTTGATAACCTGCCTTTTTAAATAATTGTGGAAAAGTTACTTGTGTTGTATCAAATGGAAACATATTATCAACTTTACCATTCAAATGACTGTGCTTACCAGTTAAAATGACAGCTCTAGANGGTGCACAAATTGAATTTGTAACACATGCATTTGTAAATAAAATACCTTCATCAGCTATCCTATCAATATTTGGAGTTTCAATTAATCTGTTNTCGTATGCACTAATTGCTTGANATGCATGATCATCAGACATTATAAATAAAATGTTAGGTCTTGTATCTTTATCAGAACAACTAGATATTAGTAAAATTATTAATAGTAAGAAAGATTTTTTCATTTTTATGTGTTTGTATTTAAATATATCTCATAATTATAAAAAAATCAATGAATTGAATATAAATGTTACTATTAAGTTAACTTTGAACATTTAATGAAAATTTTAGTAACAGGAGGTTTGGGATATATTGGCTCACACACTGCAATTGAGCTAATTAATAAAGGTTTTAATGTTACTATCATCGATAGTTTAGTAAATTCCAACATTAAAGTTTTAGATAATATTGAAAATATTACTGGTAAAAGAGTTGAATTTCACAAAATTGATTTAAGAAGTAAAGATGAATTATATTCAATTTTTCAAAAAAATATTTTTAGTGGAGTTGTACATTTTGCAGCATTAAAGTCTGTATCTGAAAGTGTAAATAATCCAAAATTATATTATGATAATAATGTTGGATCAACAGAAAATTTACTTGATATTATTTCATCAAGAAAGGAAAAAATTAATCTAATATTTAGTTCAAGCTGTACTGTTTATGGTCAAGCTAAAAAATTACCAATTAATGAATCAAGTCCAGTTTTAAATCAAGAATCACCGTACGGTGAAACAAAAAAAATTTGTGAAGAAATTATACAAAATCAGACAATCAAAAGTGAAAACTTAAATGCAATTAGTCTTAGATATTTTAATCCAATTGGAGCACATGAATCTTCCTTAATTGGTGAGCTTCCAAATGGAATTCCAGACAACTTAGTGCCTTATATCACTCAAACAGCTATCGGTAAAAGAAAAGAACTTACGATTTTTGGCAATGATTATCCTACTAGAGATGGTACATGCATTAGAGATTATATTCATATTAAAGATTTAGCTGAGGCACACGTTGCTGCAATTGAATATCTGTTAAAAATAAAAAAACAAAATTTTTATGATTTTTTTAATGTAGGAACTGGCAAGGGTCTAACAGTTTTAGAGCTAGTTAAAATGTTTGAAAAAATAAACAACATAAAGTTAAATTATAGAATTGGGGATAGAAGAAATGGCGATATAATTTCAGCCTATGCTAATACCAAAAAAGTAAATAAAACTATTGGTTGGCATGCAAAAAATGAGATTTCAAATGCTTTAAAAACAGCATGGAAATGGGAATTAAAATTACATAGTCTAGATGATAATTAAAGTTAAATCACCAGGAAGAATAAATTTAATTGGAGAACACACCGATTATAACGGAGGGCATGTACTTCCTGGAGCAATTGATAAAAAAATAATATTTGAAATTTATAAAATAGAGAATAATGATTGCGAGGATAAATCAGATTCAATTGAAGAATCTCTTCTTTTTAATATTAATGAAATTAAAAAAAGTAATACTCACTGGCATAATTACATACTAGGAACAATTGATTTCTTTAAAAAAAAAGAAAACAACATTACATCCTTTAAATGTTCAATAAAATCTAACCTTCCAATTGGAGCAGGTATTAGCTCATCATCAGCACTAATTTCAGGTTTTTCAAGAGCTATAATTGAGTTGTTTGATTTAAAATATGATAAATCAGATATTGTAAATATTGTAAGTTATGTAGAAAGAAATTTTATTGGTTTACAGGGTGGAATAATGGATCAATTCACTATAAATTATGGACTTAAGGATAATCTAATTTTATTGAATTGTAATAACTCAAGCTATAATTATATAAAATTTAAAAGTGAATCTATTCGTATTTTACTTCTAAATACAAACGTTAAACATAGTTTAATTAATTCTGCCTATAATGATAGAGTGAATGAATGTCAGATTGCTGAAAGTATTTTGAACTCATATTTTAATGATAGTAGAAGACTGGCTAATTATAAACTTGATGAATTAAATGAAATAAAAGATAAATTAAATACAACAGTTTATAATAGAGCGAATTTTGTTATAGCTGAAAATGAAAGAACTATAACTAGTTCGCGGTTAATAAAACAATCCAATTTTAAAGGTTTTGGGAAATTAATGTATAAATCTCACCATGGGCTAAGGAACTTATATGAAGTTAGCTGTTCTGAACTTGATTATATAGTTGATTTTACTTCAAAATTAAAATATGTTTTAGGCTCAAGAATGATGGGTGGCGGCTTTGGTGGTTGTACTATTAATTTAGTAGAAAAAAATCATATTGATAATTTCATTGAAGAAATCTCTGAAAATTATTTAAAAACCTTTAATAAAAATCTTACGCCTATAAAAGTTAATATTGGTAATGGCTTAACTTATAAAAAAATTAAGTAGCAACATTTACTGCACGAGTTTCTCTGATTACAGTTACTTTAACCTGTCCAGGATACGTCATTTCTGTTTGAATTTTTTGAGAAATTTCAAAAGAAAGTTTTTTAGACATTTCGTCATCAATTTTTTCACTCTCAACCATCACTCTTAATTCTCTTCCAGCTTGAATGGCAAAAGCCTTATTAACACCATCAAAACTATAAGCAATATTTTCTAAATCTTTTAATCTCTGCATATAACTTTCCATTACCTGTCTTCTAGCACCCGGTCTTGCTCCAGAGATAGCATCACAAACTTGAACAACTGGAGATATTAGATTATCCATTTCAATCTCATCATGATGGGCACCAATTGCATTACAAACATCACTTTTTTCACCATATTTTTCAGCCCATTGCATTCCAAGTAACGCATGCGGAGTCTCAGTTTCCTCCTCAGGGACTTTACCTATATCATGTAATAATCCAGCTCTTTTAGCAAGCTTTGGGTTTAAACCAAGTTCAGAGGCCATTATTCCACATAATTTTGCAACTTCTTTTGAATGTTGTAATAAATTTTGACCATAAGAAGATCTGAATCTCATTCTGCCAACAGCTTTTACTAAGTTGGGATGTAAACCATGTATTCCTAAGTCGATTACAGTTCTCTTACCAATCTCAATAATTTCATTTTCTATTTCTTTAGATGTCTTTTTAACTACTTCTTCAATTCTTGCAGGGTGGATTCTACCATCTGTAACTAACTTTTTTAATGATAAACGGGCTATCTCTCTTCTGACAGAATCAAAACAAGAAAGTATTATAGCTTCAGGAGTATCATCAACAATAATTTCAACACCAGTAGCGCTTTCAATAGCTTTAATATTCCTTCCTTCTCTTCCTATTATTCTACCTTTTAAATCATCAGACTCAATATTAAAAACAGAAACACAATTATCAATTGCCTCCTCTGTACCTAATCTTTGTATTGAACTAATGACAATTTTTTTAGCTTCTTGTTTTGCAGATAATTTAGCTTCATCAATTATATTTTGAGAAATTTCTAAAGCTTGTGATTTAACTTCGTCCTTCAAAACTTTCAGTAATTCGTCCTTAGCTTCATTTGCAGAATAACCAGCAATTTTTTCAATCTCTTTTACTTGGTTTTTAAGAATCTTTTCAATCTCTGCTTTCTTTTTCTCAATAGATTCATTTTTTTTATCGAAGGTTTTAATTTTTTCTTCGAGTTCAGTCTTTAATTTTTCAATTTTTTTTGATTTTTGATTTACTTCGTTTTCTTTTAACTTTAGGTTTTGCTTTTTATCATTGTGTTCTGCATCTTTAGAAAGTATATATTTCTCATGTTCAGATTTTAATTCTAAAAATTTTTCTTTTGCCTGAAGAATCTTATTGTTCTTTAAGTTTTCAGCTTCTGCACGAGCTTCATTTAACATTTTATCAGCACTTGATTTTGCGTTATCAATGGATTTTTTCTTTGATATTTTATTGATTATAAAAAGAGTAATTCCTCCAATCAAGGCACCAATTACTATATAAATTAATTCATTCATGATTTTTATTTTAAAAAAAAACCTACATACAGATTGATTGTATAAACTCCATTTATACAAGTTTAGAGCTAACTAAATATTCGATAATCCTTAAAAAAAGGCACGCTCTAGGATCTAGACTCACTCTTTTTAATTTATTAGCGTTGAGTTTACCAAATTAAAATCTGATGTAGGTAATATAATTTTATTTTAATGAACGTTAAGAATCTAAACTATTAATTACTAAATCATTAATTGAACTTAACTTATCATTAATTTCATTAATGTTATTGTTTTCGATTTTAGAAAATTTTTCAGATTGACTAATGATTTGTAAAGCACACATTGCCAAACTATCTTGCTTATCCTGAACTGCATATTTTTTTTCATATTCATTCACCATATCATTTATTTGCTTAGAAGCTTTTCTAAGAATTTCCTCTTGAGATGAATTCACATTTAAAGGATATATTCTGTTAGCAATATTTAGTTTAATTTTTTGCATTAAGATGTTAATTGAATGATACAATCATCAATTTCATTAATCATTTTTTTAATTTTTCTTTTTGTTTTATTCTTATCATTACTACCTACAATAACTTTTCCCATTTCTAATGCGTGATATTTTTCTTTTAATTTAATAATTACATCATCCTTCTCTTTCAATATTTTTTTTGCATTAGAAAGCTCATTAGAAAGTTCATTATTGGAAAATTTTAAACCATTTAAAGTCTTAATTAATATTTCAGTATTAATTTTCAATTCTTCAATTATAGACAAACTTTCTTTCAAAATATTAAGCTATTATTTAAATTTAAAGGTAATTATTTTTTAGTAGGTAAAGAAAAACAAGCATTGAAAAAATTATTTTACATTATATCAATATTTACTTTTTATTTAAGTTTTTCACAAAACTATTTTTATCGTCCAATTGAATATGATATTCTATTGAGTGGAAATTTTGGAGAAATAAGATCTAGTGGTTTTCATACTGGGATCGATATTAAGACTAAAGGCAAAGTTGGAGAGATTATAAGATCCATTGACGATGGTTATATATCTAGAATACAAGTGTCAACTGTAGGATATGGAAAAGTAATTTATATTAACCATTCTAATGGCCTAAAATCAGTTTACGGGCATCTTCAAGATTTTAGTAAAGAAATCGATGAACAAATTAAATACTTCCAATACAGAGCTGAAACATTTACCATAAATAAATTTTTTAAAGAAAATGAGATAAGGATAAAGGCTGGTCAAATAATAGGCTATTCAGGAAATACAGGTACTTCTTTTGGACCTCACCTCCATTTTGAAATTAGAACTTATAATGATGTTCCTTTAAACCCATTAAATTATAATTATAAAGTTGAGGATTCTATAAGACCTGAAGCAAGAAAACTTTTTGCATATAAAGAAAAGAAGGGGTCTTTGTTCAAGAAAAGACTTAAAATGAAAAAAATTAATGATAGTATTTATGAAACTCAACTAAAATCTGTAGATACTATTTTTTTTGGAATTGAAACCACTGACAAACAGAGTTTTACTTACAATGTTAATGGTACATATAAGATTTTACTTAAAGAAAACAGTAGTGATTTGATAGAGTTTAAATTTGATTCTCTGACTTTTGATGAAAAAAGATTATTTCTAAAACACTTAGACTTTAAAGAGTTGGTTGAAAATAACTCAAAAATAATATTACTTAATAATGAAATTAATAGTAATTATAAGTTTGTAAGAAAAAATCAGTCAGGAAGATTTTATGTAAAAAATTCAGACATTAAAGACATAACTATTATGCTCTCAGATTTAAACAAGAATAATACCTATGTTAAAATAAAAATGATTGGTGATAGCATAGAAAAGTTTGGAGGATCAAAAAGAGTAGAATTTAATAAAATAATTAGAGCTGACTTGAGTTATGATTTAACTTATAATAATGCAAATGTAAAATTTAAGAAAAATACATTTTACAGAGACACTACTATAGATTTTGACTTTAAAAACGATACTCTATATATAATAAACCCATATGTTCCTGTAAATAAATCATTCATAATAAATTTTCCAATAGATATTGATTTAAAAAAAGGGCTATACTTGGCAAGATTAGATAAGAATGGTAATAAGTTTTTTTCAAGTTCACAACTAAAAAATAATTTTTTAATATCGAATACTAAAGCTTTAGGAAAATACTACATAAATGTTGACACAATTAAACCAACAATAAAAAAAATAGGAAAAAATAAAATAATTAATAAAAATCAGAACTTGGGATATTTAATAAATGATGATGAAACAGGAATAAAAAAATACAAAGCCTATATAAATGATAAATGGGCTCTTTTTGAATATGAGCCTAAAAAAAACTACATTCAATTTAGACCAGACAATTTTATAAATTTAAAAAACGAAAACAATCTATTAATTGAAATTGAAGATATGGTTGGGAATGTTACAAAATATCAAGAAACATTTTATTTCAAAAATTAATTTTCATTAATAAATTTTTTAAAAAAATCAACAACTTTATCGACCTCGTCACTTGAATTTAATTTAGAGAATGAAAATCTAAGAGAAATATTTTTCATCAAATCTGGTTCAAGAACTTCACTAAGAACATGAGATGGCTTATCAGTTCCAGACTGACATGCACTACCTCCAGAACAAGCAATTCCTTGTAAATCTAATTTGAAATTTAATATAGGTTTTTTAGAAATATTGATTGGAAATAAAATATTTAGTATTGTATAGCTTGATTGATCTTTACAACCATTAATTTTAAAATCAAAGTTTTCACTCAACTTATCAATAAAGTATTTTTTAAGAAATTTGATCTTCTTAGATTCTTTTTCTAAATTTTTATATGCATTTGTAAATGCAAGATTCAAGCCTGCGATATTATGTATACTTTCAGTCCCTCCTCTCATACCTCTCTCTTGATTACCACCCTCAATAAAAGAATTGAGCTTTGAATTATTTCTAAGAAAAGCAAAACCAATTCCTTTAGGACCATGAAATTTATGAGCAGAGCAAGTTAAAAAGTCAATATTAAGTTTACTTAAATCTAAGTTATAATGTCCAATTGTTTGAACAGTATCACTATGAAATAATGAATTATACTTTTTGCATAAATCACCAAATTTAGATAAATCAATCATCGATCCTATTTCATTATTTATATGCATAAGACTGACTAACGTTTTTTTATTTGAACTTTCTAAAATCTTTTCAAATTCTACTAAAGAGGGTAATCCTTTGTTGTCAACTGTAAGATAAATTAATTCAACATCATACTTAAATTTACATGACTCAACAGTTTCTAAAACTGCTTTATGTTCAATTTTTGTTGTGATAATTCTTTCAATTTTATGAGTTTCAACAGCTCCTTTAATTATCATGTTATTAGACTCTGTACCTCCTGAGGTAAATATAATCTCTGAGGGTTTTACATTTAATTCATCTGATATATTTTTTCGTGTAAGCTCAATAATTGCTCTAGATTCTCTACCAAAAGAATGGGTAGAAGAAGGATTGCCAAAGTTATTTTTCATAACTTGAGTCATAATATCAACTACATCATTTGAAATTGGAGTTGTGGCAGCATTATCAAAGTAAATCTTACTCATAAAATATTTTTCAAATATATGCGAATTTTCAAATTTAATTTAATGATATCGAATGAAATTGATTAGTAGTAAACACAATGAAACATATAAATTTTTAGTTAAAATTTCTAAAAAATCTAATGTTAGAAAAAAAAATCAAAAATTTATAGTTGAGGGTTTAAAAGAAATTAATATTTGTATTAACTCTAACTATGAAATTGATTCTTTTTATGTATCAAATAAAAATTTTGATTTTAAAGATTTAAACAATAATAATTGTGAAAAAAGATTTTTATTGAGCCAAGATTTAATGGAAACAATTACATATAGGTCAACATCAAAAATTGTTGCATTAGTTAATAGAAAGGAATTTGATATTAATAAAGTTAAATTGTCTGAAAATGAATTGTTATTAATATTAGATAGACCAGAGAAGCCAGGAAATATTGGGGCAATATTTAGAACTTTTAACGCTTTTGGCTTTAAAAATATAATTATATCAGAATCTTCAACTGAAATTTACAATCCAAACATAATTAGATCAAGTTTGGGAGCAGTTTTTTGTTTAAATATTTTTGAGCTAGATAAAGAGAACATCATAAGTTTTTTAAAAGAAAGACATTTTAATATTTATGGAAGTCTTATTAAATCAAAAAATATTATTCAAGAAATTAATTTTAAAAAACGTTGTGCGATTTTGATGGGAACTGAATCATCTAGCATAAATGATTTTTTTTTAAAAAATTCTCATTCAAATTTTAAAATACCAATGGATGGAGATGTTGACTCATTAAATTTATCTGTATCAACTGCAATTATACTTTATGAAGCAATGAATCAGAGAAAATCTATTAATTTTATATAAGAATGGATATTTCATCTGAAAAAACTATTAATAGACAAATAGCAAGAGAGTATAAAAACTTGTTAAAAGTAAGTTATCAAACATTGAATGAAAATGATAAGGATTTGATAAGAAAGGCTCTCGACATTGCTATTGATGCTCATAAAAATCAATATAGAAAATCAGGGGAACCTTATATATTTCATCCAATATCTGTCGCTAGAATCGTAGCTGAAAAAATTGGTCTAGATGCTAATAGTATTGCCTCAGCACTATTACATGATGTGGTAGAAGATTCTGAATATAATATTGAAAAAATAAAATCTTTATTTGGTAAAAAAATTGCTATGATAGTTGAAGGATTAACTAAAATCTCAAAATTAAAGAAAGATAAAATCCCTTCTATTCAATCTGAAAACTTTAGAAAAATGCTTCTAACCCTTAATGATGATGTAAGGGTTATTTTAATTAAAATAGCAGACAGACTCCATAATATGAGAACTATGGATAGTATGAGTTATGAAAAACAAATTAAAATTTCATCAGAAACTCTCTATATATATGCTCCAATTGCACATAGAATTGGATTATATGAAATTAAATCAGAACTGGAAGACTTAAGTTTAAAGTATACTGATTCAGAAATATATAATAAAATTAAAGAAAGTCTTGAAAAAACAAAAGATGATCAAAATCTTTACATAAGAAATTTTGCAAGAAAAATCTCTGATAAACTCAAATCAGAGGATATAAGTTTTAAGATTAATGGTAGATCAAAATCAATTTTTTCAATAAGAGAAAAAATGATTAAAAAAAATATAGCAATTGATGAAGTATATGATCGTTTCGCTGTAAGAATTATTTATAACAGCAGTAATAAAAATGAGAAGTTAATTGCATGGAAAATTTATTCCATTGTAACAGATGTGTACAGGCCTAACCCTACAAGATTAAGAGACTGGATTTCTAATCCTAAAACTAATGGATATGAGGCACTACACATTACTGTAGTGGGGCCAAGAAAAAGATGGATAGAGGTTCAAATTAGATCTGACAGAATGCATGAAATAGCAGAAAGAGGATATGCAGCACATTTTAAATATAAGCAAGGTGATGAGCAAGAAAGTGGTCTTGAAGAATGGTTAAATAAACTCAAAGATGTTCTTGAAAATCAAGAATCAAATGCTATTGATTTTGTTGAAGATTTTAAATTGAATTTATACTCCAATGAAATTTTTGTTTTTACACCAGAGGGTGATCTTAAATCACTTCCTAAGGGTGCATCAGCTTTAGATTTTGCTTTTGCAGTTCATACAGATCTAGGTTTAAAAACTAGAGGAATTAAGGTAAATGGCAAAATAGTTCCTTTAAACTTTATATTAAAAAGTGGTGATCAGGTCCAGGTGATTAAAAGTGTTAATTCAAAACCTAGTGCAAGTTGGCTTGATTATGTTGAAACATCAAGGGCAAAATCTAAAATTAGGTCTGCTCTTAATGAAAATAAAAAAATGATAGCAGAAGATGGAAAGGAAATTCTTAGAAGAAAACTAAAACATTTAAAAATTTCATTTAATGAAGATATAATTCATAAACTTCAAAACTTTCTCAATCTATCTACATCACTGGATTTGTTTTATGGGATTGGAGTTGGCAGTATAGACAATTCTGAACTTAAAAATTTTGCAAAAAGCCAAGACAGTAGTTTTATTAAATTTTTTAGAAGAAAAACAAGAAAATTACCAATAAAATCATCTGATATAAATAAAATATATGATCAATTAGTTTTTGGAAATGGTAGTGAAAAACTTGATTATAAACTTTCAGTTTGTTGTAGCCCTCTTCCAGGTGACGATGTGTTTGGTTTCTTAACTATTAATGATGGGATTAAGGTACATAAATCAAACTGTAAAAATTCTTTGAGCTTACAATCTAAATTTGCTTACAGAATACTAAAAGCTAAATGGGTAGATTCATCACAATATGAATTTTCATCAACGATACAAATTATTGGAATTGACAATCTTGGATTAGTAAATAAAATAACTACAATAATTTCTGAAAACTTAAACATAAATATGGAAAAAATGTCCTTTGATACTGAGGGGGATACTTTTAAAGGCCTTATTACATTAAAAGTTAAAAACAAGAATATTGTAGATAAGTTAATAACTAGATTAAAAAAAATTAAAGGAGTTGATAAAGTTCTTAGATTTTAATATTTATTTTTAAACTTTAAAATGGTAAAAAACATTTCAAAAAACCAGGAATTAGTAAAAGAAGTCTTTTCAAAGTTTTTAGATTCTAAATCACACAGAAAAACACCTGAGAGATTTGCTATTCTTAAAGAAATATATGAATTAGATGATCACTTTAATATTGATTCATTATATGCTATAATGACAAAAAAAAAATACCGTGTAAGTAGAGCTACTCTATATAATACAATTGAATTGTTATTAGAATGTCATTTGGTTAGAAAACATCAATTTGGCACCAACTTAGCTCATTACGAAAAATCATATTTTGATAGACAACATGATCATTTAATATTAACAGATTCAGGTGAAGTAATTGAGTTTTGTGATCCTAGGCTACATACAATTAAAAAAAATATTGAAGAAATATTTGATGTAAGTATTGAAAATCATTCACTCTATTTCTATGGAAAAAAAAATAAAAAATGAAAATTGATTTAATATTAGGTCTTCAATGGGGAGATGAAGGAAAAGGTAAAATAGTTGATGTTTTAACATCAAATTATGACATAATTGCAAGGTTTCAAGGTGGACCAAATGCGGGTCATACACTTGAATTCGATGGGATTAAACATGTATTACATACTATACCATCTGGAATTTTTCATGATGGGAAACTAAATATTATTGGAAATGGTGTAGTAATCGATCCAGTAATATTTAAAGAAGAAATAGAAAAGTTGAAAGAGCTTAATGTTGATTTAAAAGAAAAACTTATAATTTCTAGAAAAGCTCATTTAATATTACCTACCCACAGATTAATAGATCAAGCGTCTGAGCTTTCAAAAGGAAAGAAAAAAATTGGTTCAACTTTAAAGGGAATAGGACCAACATACATGGATAAAACAGGAAGAAATGGTCTTAGAGTTGGAGATTTAGAAATGGAAGGGTGGAATGAAAAGTTTGATAATTTAATCAGTAAGCACCTTAACTTGATAAATAATTTTAATGTAGAGATTGATTTTGATATAGAAAAATTAAAAAAAGAGTTTTTAAGCTCTATTGATTACATGAATGAACTAAAGTTTATAGATAGCGAAAATTATTTTCATGATTCAATTGAAAAAGGAAGAAAAATTTTAGCAGAAGGAGCTCAAGGTTCACTTCTTGATATAGATTTTGGAACATATCCATACGTAACATCATCTAACACAACATCTGCTGGAGCATGTACTGGTTTAGGAGTTCCTCCTAATAGAATCGGTGATGTTTTTGGAATTTTCAAAGCTTATACTACGCGAGTTGGAAGTGGTCCATTTCCAACTGAACTTTTTGATGAAGTTGGTGAAAGAATGGCTAAAGTAGGAAATGAGTTTGGAGCTACAACTGGAAGACCCCGTAGGTGTGGATGGTTAGATTTAGTATCACTAAAACATTCAATAAATGTGAATGGTGTTACCGAGTTAATAATGATGAAAGGTGATGTTTTATCAGGAATTGAAAAGATAAAAATTTGTACTGGATATAAATATCAAGGTAATTTTGTAAATCATCTACCATTCTCATTAAGTGATTCAAGCTTGGAGCCAGTGTATGTAGAATTAGATGGTTGGAATGAAGATATTTGTAAAATAACAGATTATAAGAGTCTGCCATTAAATTTTAAGAACTATATTGATTATCTTGAGGATAAGCTTAATTTAAAAATTAAAATTATTTCAGTTGGCCCAGATAGAAAACAAACAATTTTTAGGAAGTAATTTTTATTTTCTCAATTTATTTTTTTTAATATTTTCAGTATTTAATTACTCGCAAGAAGTTAAACAGATCGAAATTGTTTATGCTGGTTCATTTGACAGAAATGAAAAAGTTTATCCTGAGGGGAATATTCTGAATGAAGATCAAAACAAAAAAGTTCATCTAAGACATGAGGAGATGAATATATTTTCAAAAAAATCTATTTTTTTTCAAAAACGAAACTCTGTAATTGCTATTGGAAAAGTTTTTATAAACCAAGGAGATACATTAAAGTTGTATTGTGATTCTTTAAATTATAATGGGACTAATAAAAAAATGTATGCTCATGGCAATGTTAAGCTTATAAATAATGAAATGGAGCTACATTCAAAAAATCTGGAGCTTGATAGAATACATAACGAAGCATTTTTTTATAACGGTGGAAGAATCATAGATAGTCTTTCAGATATTAGCAGTATTAACGGAAAATATTTTATTGATAATAAAAAGTATGTTTTCAAAAATGATGTAGTTGTTAAAGACCAAGATAGATTAATAGAATCTGAAATGATGGATTATTATTTAGATTCAGAAAAAACCTATTTCTATAAAAAAACCACAATATATGGTGATGGATATGTGATAAAATGCAATTCAGGATTTTATGAGCCAAGAAATAAACAAGGTTTTTTTGTTGATAACGCTAGTATTGATTTTGATTCAAGAGAAATCAATGGAGATAGTATTTTCTTTGATGAAGAAAAAGGATACTCAAGTATTTCAAATAACATTAAAATAATTGACTCAAACGAAAACCTTATTTTAAATGGTGAATTTGCTGAGTTTTTTCAGGAAAAAGATTCAGCTATAATTACAAAAAACCCTCTTGCTATAAATATTTTAAAAAATGATTCACTTTTCATAAAAGCAGATACTTTATTATCAGTTGGAAAAGAAGATAGTAGAAAAATGAGAGGATTAAATAATGTAATCTTTGTTCAAGGTAATTTAAGCGGAAAATCAGATTATATTCAGGTTGATAAAAAATCTGGAATTACTACAATGCTTAGAAAAAAGATTTCTGAAAGGGATCTTCAAATTTTAACTGAAACTGAAATTAATTCTAAAAACCCTGTAATATGGGATAACTATACTCAAATGTCCGGTGATAAAATAATTTTTACAGAAGATTTAGACACTAATGAATTAGACTCAATTAAAATACCTAACAATGTTTTTATAATTGAAGAAGATTCAATTGGATATAACAAATACAACCAAATCAAAGGTCTTAAACTTTTTGGAAATTTTATTGAAAATAAATTAGATAGAGTTAAAATTGATCAAAACTCTGAACTAATATATTATATGTATGATGAAAAATCCAACTTAATTGGTATAGATAAGGCTGTAGCAAGTTCAATTTTAATTTATTTTAAAGATAAGGGAATGGATGAAATCACTTTTATTACAAACCCCGAAGGAGTGCTTTATCCGGAAGAATTTCTTGATAAGAATGAAACTTTTTTAAATGGTTTTATTAACCGAGAGGATGAAAAAATAAATAAAAAACATATTCTAATTGATAGATAAATTCAAAAAATATCAAGCTCAAACAACAAAAAATCCACTAGGTCTTGAAGTTGTTAAAGCTAAAGGAAGCTATATTTTTACCAAAAACAATAAATATTTAGATTTTGTTGCAGGTGTATCAGTAAATAATATTGGACATTCAAATTCAAAAATTAATAGTTCAATTGTCAAACAATTGAAAGAATATTCTCACGTAATGGTTTATGGTGAATTTATTCAAAAACCGAGTATTGATTTATGTAAACTACTTTCAAATCTTTTACCAAATAAATTAAATAATACATATTTAACCAACTCTGGAACTGAAGCAATTGAAGCAGCTCTAAAACTTGCAAAAAGATCAACTGGTAGACGGAAAATTATTTCTATGATAAATTCCTATCATGGCAGTACTCACGGAAGTTTAAGTGTCTCCGGTTTTGAAAGAAGAAAAAGAAGATATAGACCATTACTTCCTAATGTTCATCACATAAATTTTAACTCAATAGGAGATTTAAAAATCATTGATAAATCTGTAGCATGTGTTGTAATAGAACCGATACAAGGAGGTGCCGGTTTTCTTGAATCTAAAAAAGAATATTTAAAAAAATTAAGAATTAAATGTAATGAAATGGGAGTAATATTGATTTTTGATGAGCTACAATCTGGAATTGGTAGAACTGGAAAAATGTTTGCTTTTGAACATTACAAAATAACACCTGATATTTTAGTAATTGGAAAGGCGTTAGGTGGAGGGTTTCCAATTGGTGCAATAATATGCAATCGAAAATTAATGAATAAATTTCAATCTAATCCAATTCTTGGGCATATAACAACTTTCGGAGGACATCCTGTTATAGCTAAAGCAGGACATGAAACTCTCAAATATATTATTAAGAATAATTTAGTGTCAAAATCTAATAAGAAAGAAGAATTATTTAGATCATTATTAAAACATGATTTAATCTATGAAATAAGAGGTAAAGGATTAATGTTGGCGTTAATAATGAAAAATGATAAAATAGCAAACTATCTTGTAAAAGATTGTTTAAATAATGGTTTGATTTTATTTTTTTTGTTATATGAAAAAAGAGCTGTTAGAATTACTCCNCCTTTAACTATATCCAACAAAGAAATAATTCATGGTTGTAATCTAATTATAAAATCATTAAATANTTATAAGAATTAATGTTAATAAATTTTTAATAAACAATAATTAATATNATACTATTTACAGGGAAGACTACATATTTTTATTGAGTGCTAGAAAGAAATAATAATATTTTGGATAAAATTTTCAAATTTGAAAGTATGATAAACGATAATGAATCGGTTTTTTTAGACTTAGATGAAGTTGAAGATATAATTTTATACTACTTAAATGAAGATAATTTTGATTATGCTGAAAAAGCTATTCGTTACGGAATTGATCTATATCCCGAAAGCTTAAATATTATTATATTGAAATCTGAATTTCTTTTAACTACCGATAAAATAAATGAAGCAGAGAAATTAGTGACTAAGTTTATTAAATCTCACAAAAACAATTCTGATTTAATTTTTCAAAAAGCAAAAATTTTAACATCAAATAAAAAATATAAACAATCGATTAAAATCCTTACTAACCTCTCCTACGATTCTCAACTTGAATTTTTTGTTAATGATTTGTTGTTTAAAAATTACATGAACATTGAAAATTACACAAATGCTATAAAATTTGGCAAAAAAATTATTAGCAATAATCCTGAGGATAGAATTTGTTTTGATAAACTAATAAGCTGTTTCAAGCTCTCAAAAAGAAATTCAGAAGCTATCAAGTTTTTAAATAAATTTTTAGATAAAAACCCCTACTCTACCCAAGCTTGGTATGAATTGGGAAAACTATACTTTGAACAAAAAAAGATTAAAGAAAGTAAAGCTTGTCACGATTTTGCAATAATAAGTAATGAAAATTTTTCGCCTAGTTATATTGAACTAGGAAAAATTTACGAAAAACTTGAGGATTACTCGAAAGCCATATATTATTATAAAGTAATTGATAGTCAAAATAAGTCTTCATCATTCTCTTTATACAGACTTTCAAGATGTTATGAAAAACTTGATGATTATGAAGCATCCATTAGATATTTAAATAGAATAGTTGAAGAAGATCCCTTATACGAAAAAGCGTGGATTTCAATTGCAAAATATTATCTTAGAAAGAATGATCATGATAAAGCAATTGAAAATTTGAATATGGCTTTAAATATTATTTCAAAAAATTATTAATAACTAATTGAATAAAATTAATTACTTAATCATTTACCTAAAGGGTATGGCTATGGGTATTTCAGACTTAATTCCTGGAATATCTGGTGGAACAATTGCATTAATAACTGGAGTATACAATGATTTTATAACATCTTTGAACAACTTAAATATTAAAAATATTAAGTCCATTTTTAATAGCGATATTATTTTTCAAATAAAAAAACATAAGTTTGATTTTTTGATATTCTTAGCCCTTGGTATAATCTCAAGTATTTTAATCTTTAGTAAAATTATTTCTAATTTACTTATAAATTATCCCCAAGAAATAAATTCTTTTTTTTTCGGTCTTATTCTAGCGAGTATACCATTTATATTAAAGGGCACCAAGATTTTTACTTTAAATAACCTTGCTTTTCTAATAGGTTCAATATTAATAACATTTTATTTACTAGGACTGAACAATATTAATGGTGAAATATCTTTGATATATATATTTATATGTGGATTCTTTTGTTCATGCGCAATGATTCTTCCTGGAATTTCTGGAGCATACATATTGCTAATTTTTTCATCCTATGATTTTATTTTGGAAAAACTTAATACATTTCTGGCTGATTTTAATTTTAATGATTTTGTATGGATTGGTGTATTTATCTTAGGAATATTGACTGGAGTGTTAACATTCTCAAGATTTGTAAAATATTTACTACAAAATCATAAAAATAAAACTATACTTTCTTTGAGTGGTTTAATAATTGGATCCTTACCAAAACTTTTTCCATTTGAAATAACAGAACTGGATATTGATTCTTTAATCTCAAATTCAACTATTATTATTTGTTTTTGTTTAGGAATTTTTCTGTTAATTGGAATAAATTTTATGTCAAAAAATGAAAAACAATAGAGATTGGAATAGTATTAATTCTTTAGAAATTTTTTTTCATGGATTAATTATGGGCACTATAAATAAACTTCCAGGAATATCAGGTGGCCTATATTCAATAGTGATTGGTTTTTATGATCATTTAATGAATTCAATAAAAAACATCAATAATAATAGTATTAAAAATTTATTTCGTTTTGATTTTAAAAAACTGAATAATTCGATAAATGGTAAATTTCTTTTTTTCCTTTCATTAGGAATGATAATTAGTTACTTCACAACATCAAAGATTTTAGATTTTTTTTAATAAACTATGAACTGTATGTTTGGTCTATTTTTTTTGGTCTAATCCTGGGGAGTCTTTATGTTTTAATAAAAAGAACTAATAAAACAGACTTAAGAAAACTATTAATTCTTTTTATTGGTCTTTCTTTTGGGTTATTATTAAGTTTTTCAGAACCTATGATGGAAAATAGAGCTTTGGCATTTGTTTTCTTTTGTGGTTTTATTAGTATTTGCGGAATAACAATCCCTGGATTATCTGGAAGCTTTATACTAATACTTCTTGGTAACTACGAATTATTATTAGTTGATGCTGTAAATAGTTTTTTTGATCTTATAGCAAATATTTTTAAAAATGAAAACTACCCTATAGATAATGAACTTATCAAAATATTAATTATATTCTTTCTTGGATCTGTAGTAGGATTAATAATTCTATCAAAATTTTTAAGTTTCGTTTTAAAAAAATACCCAATTCACTTAAATCATCTTATAATTGGGTTTGTTTTGGGAACACTACCAATTGTTTGGCCGTGGAATAAAGTAGAAGCAGGTGAGGAATTACCTACTATGTTTAATAATTTTTATGGTCTAATTTTTATTTTAGCTAGCTTTATTATCATAATATTATTAAACAATAATGTTGAAAAAAAAAACATACGGTCTAATTGGGAGGAACATTGATTATTCGTTCTCAAGAAATTATTTTAATACTAAGTTTAAAAAACTTCAAATTCTTGAGAATGAGTACATAAATTTTGACCTAAAAAATATTTCTGATTTTAAAAATATAAATCTTTCAAATATTTATGGATTTAATGTTACAATTCCTTACAAAGAAGACATTATAATATTATTGGATGAAGTTTCAGATGAGGCTTCGATAATTGGTGCAGTAAATACAATTAAAATTATTGATGGTAAATTAAAAGGATACAATACAGATTATATTGGATTTTCAAAGTCATTGAAAAACAAAAAATATAATCATGCATTAATATTCGGGTCTGGCGGTGCTTGCAAAGCAATTCAGTTTAGTCTTATGAAATTAAATATAAAATTTAAAGTTGTTTCGCGTCAAAGTAGAGATGGTTGTATAAATTATGACGATTTAGAAAAAGAAATAATTAATTCAGATCTTATAATTAACACTACCCCATTAGGAACCTATCCAAATATTAATGATAAAATACAAATCCCGTATCAGTTAATAAACAAATCACATACTTGCTATGATTTAATATATAATCCAGAAAAAAGTTCTTTTTTATTAGAATGCGAATCACATGGAGCAACTATAAAAAATGGGCTTGAAATGTTGGAATTACAAGCAGAGGCAAGTTGGGATATATGGAATAGTTGATAAAAAATATTAACTTAATGTTTTAAATGTTTTTAGTTGAAAAGAGTTAATACAAATATTGAATTAAAAAAGAATCATGAACTCAAATTAAAATTGATTGAAGAGTTAAAAGACTTATTACAAAAAGATGACGATAATAAATCGAAGTACGAAAAATTTCTTTCATTAAGAAAAAGCTGGATATCAATTGGAAAAGTTCCAGGACATCTTGCATTCGGACTAAACAATTCTTATGATCACCAAGTAAAAGTATTTTATGATTTTATTTATTTAGACAAAGATTTTAAAGAAATAGATCAATCTAATAACAAGAAGATTAAAGAAGAAATAATAAAAGAAGCTTTAAGGATAGAAAAGTATGCTGACAAATTAAAGAGCTATAGAGAATTATTAATTTATATAAGAAAATGGAATTATCAAATTGGTCCAGTTAAAACTCAAGATGAAGAAGAACTTAATTCAAAATTTGATTCAATAATTAAAAACATAAAAGAAAATAAAAAAGATTACTTAAAAAACAGAGGAAAATTTGATGAAGAAAATCTTAAATTAAAAAAAGATTTGATTAGCAAGCTTCAGAATGCAATCAATAATCTTCCAAAAGATAAAAATAGTTGGATCAAATTGATTAATCAAGTTTCTAAAATAAAGGAAGAATTTATAAATATTGGACCGATCAAAATATCAGAGAATAATGAAATATGGAAAGAATTTAAAGAAATAAATAGAAATTTTATAAAAGAAAAGAATTTGTTCTTTAAAGGCTTAAAAAAAGATTACTCTGTTAATATTAATAAGCAAAGTGAATTAATTAATGAACTTGAGGCCTACTCAAAAAACAAAAAATTAGATAAAAAACATCTAATTGAAGTAAGAAATAAATTTAAATCAATTTTAAATGTTCCTTTTAAAAGAAATAAAGAGAATTGGAATAGTTTTAATGAACTTTATAACAAATGTTTTGAGAAAATTGATTCATCAAAATCAGAAGAGTCTAAGAAAGAAAAAGAGATTTCAGACAATCAAAAAAAACTCAAAGATGATTTATTAAAAGATTTTAGTATTGAAAAAATTGATTTAATTATTGATGAATGGAAAAAGCTAGGAAATACAAAATCACTAAAACAAACAAATGAGCTATTAAATGGTATTGAAAAAAAACTTAAAGAACTTGAGTTAAATGATGTGGATGACAAAATATTAGAAATTAAATCAAAAATATTAAACAAAAACACAATTAATACTGAAAAATCTAAATTAAAAAAGAAGATTGATGATTATACAAAACTTATTGCTCAGCTTGAGAATAATTTAAACTTTATTAAAGGTGATTCTGAAAGTGGTATACTATCTAATGTTCACTCAAATATTAAGAATTATAAATCTCAAATTAAAAAACTTCAAAAGAATTTAGAATTAATTTCTAAAGTTTAGTTTCTTTACTCTATCCCAATACATATTCATCTCATTTAAAGATAGATCTGAAATATTTTTATTTTCATTTTTTATCATCTCTTCCAAAAAATTAAATCTATTAATAAACTTATTTGTAGAATTGTTTAAGCAAAATTCAGGATCAATTTTAAGGTGTCTAGAATAATTAATCAATGAGAACATTATATCACCAAACTCTTCCTCAATTTGTTTTTTATTTTTATTGTAAAGAGCAGTATTAAGTTCATGAATTTCTTCTTTAATCTTTTCAAAAACTTCATCAACTTTTTCCCAATCAAACCCAACACTTGAGGCTTTGTCTTGAACCCTGTAAGCTTTTGATATTGGAGGCATAGATTTAGGAACCCCAGAAAATAATCCTTTTTTATTATTTTTTGACTTAATTTTTTCCCAATTCATCTTTACTTGATCCTCAGTAATTTCTTCGATATCTCCATACACATGAGGATGTCTATCAATTAGTTTTTTTATTAAAAAATCCACTACATCATAAAAATCAAAATATTTGTTTTCTGAGGAAATTTTTGAGTAAAAAACAATGTGTATTAAAAGATCACCTAATTCTTCTTTTATATTGTCAAAATCTTTTTTTTCAATTGCATCAATTAACTCATATGTTTCTTCAATAGTTAACCTTTTTAGGGAGTCAAATGTTTGCTTTCTGTCCCATGGGCATTTTTCCCTCAATTCATTCATTATTTCTAATAGATTTGAAACTTTATTATCAATATTTTTCATTATTTATTAAATAACATTTTATAATTTGAATTTATATTTCCTTTTGAAATTTTTGATAATTTTTTTTCAATTATTTTTCTTTTAAATGGTGAAATTTTATCAGTAAATAATATTCCTTGGATGTGATCGTATTCATGCTGAATTACTCTTGAAAGTATTCCATTAAACTCTTTAATATGAAGATTAAAATTTTCATCATAAAATTTAATTTTAATTGATTCAGGTCTTTTAACATCCCCTCTGATATCTGGAATACTTAAACAACCTTCGTTGAATGAAGAAATATTCTCAGATTTATCAATAATTTTAGGATTAATGAAGACGTGTTTTTTGAAATCTTCATTGAGTAAAGTTTCATCAGGGTCAATTAATGGATGTGCATCAATTATGAATAATCGAATGGATAATCCAATTTGAGGTGCAGCAAGACCAACTCCCTCAGCGTTATACATAGTTTGCCACATATCTTCAATCAAATTATTTAAATCGGAATGATCCTTATTTATTTCGATACATTTTTTTCTCAATGTTGAGTGTCCATATGCTACAATTGGTAATATCATTTTCTTTCTAAATATGATTGTAATATCAAAGATGCACTTACTTTATCTAAATTTTCTTTTTTCCTTCTTATTTTTTGTTTAACTGAATAAATATTTAAATAGTTCCTTGCAATTTTGGAAGTAAAACGTTCATCAACTCGTTCAATTTGAATTTCTGGAAGTTGAGTCTTTACTTTTTGAATGAATTCTTTAATATTTTCTTCAATATCAAATAATTTATTTTTGAGATTTAATGGCAAACCGATAACTATTATTGAAATTTTTTCTTTCTTATTTAAATCTAATAAATAGTTCATTAGATTTTTTGTCTCAATTGTTTCAAGTGGTGAAGCAATAATACCCAAAGGATCTGAAATTGCTAATCCAGTTCTTTTTAATCCATAATCAATTCCTAGAGCTCTTTTCACTCTGCTAAATTATAGATTAATTATTACGATTTAAAAAATAAATTCATACTTAAAAATTATATTTGTAAAAAAGTATAGAATGAGAGATATAATTGAAGCTGCATGGGATAATAGAGAATTGTTAGATAAAACTAAAACTCAAGAAGCCATTAAAAATGTAATTAGCCTTTTAGATAATGGTAAATTAAGAGTTGCTGAAAAAATTAATGATCAATGGAAAGTTAATGATTGGGTAAAAAAAGCTGTTATTCTTTTCTTTCCAATTTCTAAGATGGAGAGTATTGAGATTGGCCCCTTTGAATTTCATGATAAAATTCCTCTTAAAAATAATTATAAAGAAAAAGGTGTTAGAGTTGTTCCGCATGCAATTTCAAGATATGGTTCTTTCATTGAGAAAGGTGTTGTTTTAATGCCTTCTTATGTAAATATAGGTGCTTATGTAGATTCTGGAACCATGGTTGACACGTGGGCAACAGTAGGAAGTTGCGCCCAAATTGGAAAAAACGTTCATTTAAGTGGTGGTGTAGGAATTGGAGGTGTTTTGGAACCTGTTCAAGCTGCTCCAGTTATTATTGAAGATGATGCATTCATTGGATCAAGATGTATAATTGTAGAAGGTGTTAAAATTGAAAAAGAAGCAGTTTTAGGTGCAAACGTAGTTTTAACCTCATCAACAAAAATTATTGATGTTAGTGGTGATAAACCAATATACCTGAAAGGATATATTCCATCAAAATCTGTAGTAATACCTGGAACTGTCCCAAAAAATTTTAATTCTGGTACATTTAATGTTCCTTGTGCTTTGATTATTGGAAAAAGGAAAGAAAGTACTAATAAAAAAACATCACTTAATGATGCTTTAAGAGAATTCAATGTTTCAGTTTAAATTTCTAAATGAATTAGATGACTGCTTAAAAACTATTAATGATGGTGGAATAATTCTTTATCCAACAGATACTGTATATGGACTTGGTGGTAATGCAAATGACACTAATGTAACTAGAAAAATAAATCAGATAAAAAAAAGAAAATTAAATCAACCACTTATTCATCTTATGAGTGATATCGAAATGGTTAGCTGTTATGTTAAAAACATTTCTAAAACTGCACTAGAATTTTTAAGTGATTCTAATCCTACAACTGTAATTTTTTCAAACACAAATAGTAAAAATACAAATCTAAGTTCCATAGCAATTAGAATACCCTCAGATGATTTTTGTCTAAGACTTATTAAAGAGTTAAAATATCCGCTATCTTCTACCTCAGCTAATATGCATGGATTTGAAGTTCCTAATTGCTTAGAAAAGATTGATAAATTTATTAAAGACAATGTCGATCATATTGTTAGAACCTCAAAAATATTTAATAATAAACCCTCAAGAATCATTAAAATGATTGGGGATAATGAATTTAAAGTCATTAGATAAATGAACTATAAAAAAATCATAAAATCAGATATTTTAGAAACTATCTCAAAAATAGCAGACGAAAACGGTTATGAAATTTTTGTAGTTGGAGGTTATGTGAGAGACAGTATTCTTGGAAAAAAAGTTAAGAAAGATATTGATATTTTGGTATTAGGGAACGGAATTGAATTTGCTAATCTTGTGGCCTTAAATTTGAAAATTAAGATACAGGTTTTTAAAAATTTTGGAACTGCAATGATTAAGAATAAAGGTTTTCAAATTGAATTTGTTGGCGCAAGAAAAGAAAGTTACAGTGAATCTTCAAGAAATCCTGAAATTAAAAAAGGTACTCTATATGATGATTTGTCTAGAAGAGATTTTACTATAAATGCGTTGGCTATTAAGCTGAATGGAAAAGAAAAAGGTGAATTAATTGATAACCATAATGGATTAAATGATTTAAATAATAATATTTTAAAAACTCCCAAAGATCCAATTAAAACTTTTCATGATGATCCATTAAGAATGTTAAGAGCAATTAGGTTTTCTACACAATTAAATTTTGAGATTGATAAGAATGACTTTGAATGTATTAAAAATGAATCAGAAAGAATAAATATAATATCTATGGAAAGAATTAATGATGAATTAAATAAAATATTAATTTCTACAAAACCATCAATTGGATTAAATCTACTTGACAAAGCTGGTTTACTTAAAAAATTAATTCCAGAGCTTTACTCTTTACATGGAATTGAAGAAGTTGAAGGCAAAAAACACAAGGATAATTTTTATCATACTCTACAAGTTCTTGACAATATTTCTGAAAATACTAACAATGTTTGGTTAAGATGGGTCGCTCTGCTTCACGATATAGGAAAACCTAAAACAAAAAGATATAGCAAAAAAAATGGATGGTCGTTCCATGGCCATGAATATGTTGGGTCAAAAATGGTAAGTGATATATTTAAGAGATTGAAACTTCCTTTGAATGAAACTTTAAAATATGTTAAAAAATTAATTCTTTTAAGTTCAAGACCAATTGTTTTGTCATTAGATGACACAACAGATTCAGCAGTCAGAAGACTAGTATATGATGCTGGAGATGATATTGATGATTTAATGACATTATGTGAGGCAGATATTACCACAAAAAATAAATTTTTAAAAGAAAAATATTTAAACAATTTTAAAATCGTTAGAAAAAAAATTAAAATTGTTGAAGAAAGAGATAGAGTGAGAAATTTTCAACCACCAATTACAGGTGAAGAAATTATGAATTATTTCAAAATTAAACCATGTAAAGAGATTGGTCAAATTAAAAATTTCATAAAAGAATCCATTCTTAATGGTGATATTGAAAATTCACATAAACAGGCATATAATTTGATGATAGAAAAAGGAAAAGAATTAGGTCTACAGAATGATTAAAAATTTTAAAACTACTATTAAAGCTTCATTTATATTGGTCCTACTTGTAATTTTTGCTGGTTCAATGGTTAGAATGACTGGAAGTGGTATGGGATGTCCAGACTGGCCTAAATGTTTTGGATATTTAATTCCTCCAACAACTGAAAAAGATGTTTTTTGGAAATCTAATTTCAAGTACAAAAAAGGAGTTATGATTCTAAAAAATGAAAAATTTTATTCTGCCAAAAATAATTTTTTAAGTTCAGATGAATTTATCTTGTCAAATTGGTTAGAATATACTAAACATGATTACAACGAATTTAGTGTAATCAATACCTGGTTTGAATTTATAAATAGATTAATTGGAGCCATTGCTGGAATTGCTACTCTAATTATGTTTATTTTTTCAATTAATTATATTAAAACAAGCCCTTCCATAACCTTTATGTCATTCTTAGTAGTAATATCAATGTTATTTCAAGCATGGTTGGGAAAACTTGTTGTGGACTCAAATTTAGCACCATATAAAATTTCAGTTCACATGTTTATGGCTATTATAATTTTATGTTTAATTATTTTAATTTACAGGAAATCTTATGCTAAATAAAATTAATATTAAACACTTACTAGTTTTTTCTTTGTTTCTAATGGTAGTTCAAATATTTATTGGCACTGGGGTTAGAGAGTTTATCGATGAACAAACTAAACTATATGGCAGATTAAATAAAAATCTATGGCTAAGCAATCCTTCATTTAATTTTTATTTTCACAGATCATTCTCAATACTAATTTTCCTTGTAAATGGACTTTTATTTATCATTTCAAAGAAATTAAATATGTCGATGAAATATATAAATATTGTAATGATTCTTATTTTGTTTGAAATTATTATTGGAGCAGTTATGTATTACTTTTCATTTCCAATAATGTCGCAACCGTTACACTTAATGATTGCAATATTAATTTTTGTAATTCAATTTTATTGGTATTTGAAAATTAATTAGTTCTAAGCATCTCACTACTTTCATAATTGCTCAAAAGATAATTAAAAGATGATTCCATTATTTGTCCCATGTTAGTACAATACTTAAAATCATTATCTTTTGTAAGATGATAAATTTGTTGAGTTAGTTTCCTCACATTCTCATCGTTTGAAATTGAATCATTTTTCATAGACCTTAATAGATTATCAACTCTTTTTTGAGACCCTAAAATTCTTTTAACTATTATTGCTCTCTCTTCTATTTTATATTGATTAATTGAATCTGGAATTAGTTTTTCTTTAATTAATTCAACGACTGGCATATTTTCTTTAAATAATTGAGGTCTGTAAACTTTAAAATCAGCTTCATAGCTTTGTTGATCAAAATCTATTGCTCGGATTTTATATACAACTTGATCAAAATCATGAATAGGAATTATGACATAATTATAAGATCTCATATCACCAAGCAATCTAATCATACATCTTTCACTAAATTTTACAAACTCCTTAGCTATTTGAGATTTCTCATTATCATTACAAGATTTAAGTTTATTATCAAAAAAATCATCCCCAGGAATTCCAGAGATGTGTTCTTCAATTAATGTATTATTATTTAAAATAAAATTCAAATTATATGGTGATGTGATATGTTCTAGCTCAAGACCATAAATTCTAGATGAGTCAGCTTTTTTAATATAATAATAAGTAAAATTATCATTCAACTTATTTCTAACTTTTACTCTAAATGGATTTGAATTTCCAAAAGTACAGTAGTCAATACCATCTATTGTTATAAATTCAGTATTAGTATCACTACCATCAGAATATAGAACATTATATATTTTTTTTAAATTGTTTTCAAGTTCTAGTCTCTCGTTATCATTGTAATAAACTCTTTGCCAAAGAGTATTATTATCATTTGAATCAAAAACATCTACAGAACCAACATATCTTAGTAAGTCATCGTATTGAACAGGCAAATCCTCCACTCTATTGTAATTTTTCAAGTATTGAAAGAAAAGATCACTAATTTTATAGGATGGCTTTTTATTTGATATTTTAACATCTCGTCTATGTTCCAATTAATTATTTTTAGATATGTTGTAACAATTATTAAAGTTATATAAATTACTTTTATCTAGTTCAAAAATAAATTTTGATTAATTTTTCTTTAAAATCTAATTACAAGCCTGCGGGTGATCAACCAGAAGCAATTAATAAATTAATTGATGGTATTAATAATAATGAAAAATTTCAAGCTCTTGAAGGTGTAACTGGATCTGGAAAAACTTTTACAATTGCTAACGTTCTTGAAAAAACAAATAGACCAACGCTAGTCTTAGCTCACAATAAAACATTAGCAGCACAGCTATTTTCTGAACTTAAAGAATATTTTCCAAATAACTTAGTTGAATATTTTGTTTCATATTATGATTATTATCAACCAGAAGCATATATTCCAGTTACGAATACATACATTGAAAAAGATTTATCAATTAACGATGAAATAGAAAAATTAAGACTAAGTACAACATCAAGTTTATTAAGTGGAAGAAGAGATGTAATAGTTGTTGCATCTGTTTCTTGTTTATATGGAATTGGAAACCCGATTGAGTATAGAAAGAATACGATACATGTAGATTTAAACTCATCTATTTCGAGAACTGAACTTTTGAAAAGTCTTGCTAATTCACTTTATAGTAGATCTCAAATTGATTTAGAACCAGGAACATTTAGAGTTCAAGGTGATATAATTGAAGTTTATTTAAGCTATAGAGATTCGAAGATTAGATTTAGTTTTTTTGGAGATGAGATAGAATCCATTGAGGAATTAAATGAAAAAAATAAATTAAAACTTGAATCTATTTCAATTTTTCCAGCAAACATGTTTGCAACACAAAATGATGTACTATTTAAGGCAATGGATCAAATAAGAATTGATCTCGGAAAGCAGGTTGAATATTTTAAAGAGATAGGTAAACACCTTGAGGCTAAAAGATTAGAAGAAAGAACATTATTTGATTTAGAGATGATGCAAGAACTTGGATATTGCTCAGGAATTGAAAACTATTCAAGGTATATTGATGGTCGTAAGCCTGGGACTAGACCATTTTGTTTAATAGATTATTTTCCTGATGACTTTATTACTATTATTGATGAAAGTCACGTAACAATCCCTCAAATAAGAGCAATGTATGGAGGAGATAGAAGCAGAAAAGAAAATTTGGTAGAGTATGGATTTAGACTACCTGCGGCAATGGATAATAGACCATTAAAATTTGATGAATTTGAAATATTACAAAATCAAACAATTTATGTAAGTGCTACACCTTCAGATTATGAAATGCTTAAATGTGAGGGAATTGTTGTTGAACAAACTTTACGTCCTACTGGACTTTTAGATCCCGAAATTGAAGTAAGAGAAACAAAAAATCAGATTGATGATATTATAAATGAAGTTCAAGAAAGAATAGAAAGCAATGAGAGAATTTTAATAACAACTCTTACAAAGCGAATGTCAGAAGAATTAGTAAAATACTTTTTAAATGTAAATATTAAATCAAGATACATACATAGCGATGTTGATACAATTGAAAGAATTGAAATATTAAATCAATTAAGATCAGGAACATTTGATGTTCTTGTTGGTGTTAATTTACTTAGAGAAGGATTAGATCTTCCTGAAGTTTCCTTAGTAATTATTCTAGATGCTGACAAGGAAGGTTTTTTGAGAAGTAGAAAATCGTTAATTCAAACAATAGGTAGAGCTGCTAGAAATATTAATGGAAAAGCAATAATGTATGCAGACAAGATTACTAAAAGCATGCAAGAAACTATTGATTTAACAAAAAAAAGAAGAGCAAAACAAGAATTATTTAACCTACAAAATAAAATAACTCCCAAACAAATAATCAAGAATGTTAAGGATACATTTGAAAAAGAAAAAATAACAGATGATATATCAGTAATTAAAATTGATGATAAATCAAAAGTTAATCTAAATATAACTAAAGCCGAAAAAGAGAAATTAATTAGAGAAATAAGAAAACAAATGGAAAATGCTGCTAAAGAACTTAATTTTCTAGAAGCTGCGAGATTGAGGGATTTAATCGATATTTATAAAAAAAGCGGATAATTTATCCGCTTTTTATTTATTTTACTTGAATTGATTTGATTTTATTTTGTTTCAATTCTTTAACTTTTGGAAGAAATATTTTTAAAATTCCATTATCATATATTGAATATATTTTTCCAATATTAACTTCTTCAGGTATTCTGAAATTTTTTTCAAACTGAGAATAATTAAATTGTCTCTTAAAAAAATTATTTTCAAGTTTATTTTTCTCAGAAGAAAGTTTAGATACTTTTAAGTTATTTTCTTCAACTTCGACTGAAAAGTCTTTCTTATTAAAACCAGGAACTGAAAATTCAATTAAAAATTCTTTATCAGTGTCAATAATATTGTAAGGAGGAATATCATTATAAATATTCGATCCAAAAAAATTATTTATAAAGTCTTCAAAAAAGACAGGTTTAGTGTTATGTGTTATCATATTCATAATTATTATTTTTTATTAAACATTTAAAACACATGTACTAAAAATGAGCCAAGCACCTAATAATGTCATTATGTCATATAATTAACGAAAATTAGTGTCATTTTGACACTTACTATAAAACTTCTTTGATTTTTTGAGGAACTTCACTGAATTCAACAGCGCTGTAAATTTTTAAACCCGCATTGTCAATTATTTTTTTTGCTTCCTCAGCATTAGTTCCTTGCAGTCTTACTATTATTGGAACTTTAATTTTATCACCCATATTTTTATATGCATCAACAATACCATTAGCAACTCTATCACATCTAACTATTCCACCAAAAATATTTACCAATACTGCCTTAACTTTCGGATCTCTAAGAATCAAATTAAAAGCTACTTCTACTCTTTTTGCATCAGCTGTACCACCAACATCAAGAAAATTAGCAGGCTCTCCACCAGATTGTTTAATCAAATCCATAGTAGCCATAGCTAAACCTGCACCATTTACCATACAACCTATGTTTCCATCTAAATCAACATAATTCAATCCAACTTCTTTAGCTTCAGTTTCAACAGGGTTTTCTTCACTTAAATCTCTTAAAGCCTCATATTCTTTATGACGAATTAAGGAATTATCATCTAATACCATTTTTGCATCTACGGCTAATATCTTATTATCTGAAGTTTTTAAAACAGGATTAATTTCAAGTAATGAAGCATCAGACTCAATGAATGCATTATATAATTTTAAAGAAAAGGACAGCATATTTTTAAAAGCTTGACCACTTAAACCTAAATTAAACGCAATTGTTCTTAACTGATTAGGCATTAAACCTAAAAGAGGGTCGATTTCTTCATAGAAAATTAAATCGGGGGTTTCATCAGCAACTTTTTCTATATCCATACCACCTTGTCTTGAATACATTATCATATACTTTGAAGTATTTCTATTTAGAAGTACAGAAAAATAATATTCTTCAGGATCTGATTCACCTGGATAATAAACATCTTCTGCAATTAAAATTTTCTGAACAAATTTTCCTTCTTTTGGTGTTTGAGGAGTTTTTAACATCATACCCAAAATATCGGATGAAAAAACCTTTAATTCTTCAATACTTTTAGCAACTTTTACTCCACCACCTTTTCCTCTTCCTCCAGCATGAATTTGAGCTTTTACAACAAACCATTCAGTTCCTGTTTCTTGTTTTAAAGATTTTGCAACATTTTCAACTTCATGAATATTTTCAGTAACCTTACCTCGTTGAATTGGGACATCAAAATTTGACAATATGGTTTTAGCTTGGTATTCGTGGAGATTCATAATTTGACCTAAAATTACTAAATCTAATCTGTTTTACCTTTTAATCAAATTAGTTTTTTGTTTTATTTATAACTAATTCATTTTAATTTATTATAAAACAGTTTTTTAAAGCCAATATTTTGCATAAAATTTTAGTTTTGCAGACATGAAAAATCAAATACTTTTAGATGCTGTTAACCAATACGGGAGCCCTCTTTATGTTTACGATTCAAATAAAATTAAATCCCAATTTAATAGACTTACAGAATCATTTAAAAATGTTAAAAAACTTCAAATAAATTATGCTGTAAAAGCTTCTTCTAACATTTCAATCTTAAAGTATTTAATTTATATGGGAGCTGGAATTGATGCTGTTTCTATCCAAGAGGTAGAACTCGCTGTAAGAGCAGGAGTTGATCCAAATAAGATAATTTATACACCAAATGGTGTTTCCTTAGATGAAATTGAAAAAGTTGCAAAGATTGGTGCAAAAATAAATATTGACAACTTAGCAGTATTGGAAGAGTTTGGCAATAAACACATAAATATTCCTGTATGTATCAGAATTAACCCTCATATCATGGCAGGAGGAAATTCTAAAATATCTGTTGGACATATAGACTCAAAATTTGGTATTAGCATACATCAAGCTCCTCATATTGAAAGAATTGTAGAAAATACTGGACTTATAATAAATGGGGTCCACATGCACACAGGTAGTGACATTTTAGATATAGATGTGTTTTTAAATGCATCTGAAATTTTATTTAGGATTGCTGAAAAATTTAAAAACTTAGACTTTATAGATTTTGGAAGTGGATTTAAAGTACCATATAAGCCAGGAGATTCAGAAACAAATATTGAAGAATTAGGTAAAAAACTAACTAAAAGATTTAATACATTTTGTAAAAATTATGGAAAAGACCTTACATTAATGTTTGAACCTGGTAAGTTTTTAGTTAGTGAGGCAGGTAAATTCCTTTGTAAAGTTAATTCAATTAAACAAACAACTTCTACAGTATTTGCACAAATTGATAGTGGATTCAATCATTTAATTAGACCAATGATGTATGGCGCTAATCATTTCATAGAAAATATTTCAAACCCAAATGATATAGAGAGATATTACAGTGTTGTCGGCTACATATGTGAAACAGATACATTTGCAAATAACAGAAAAATTTCTTCTATCAGTCCAGGTGATATTTTAAGCTTTAGTAATGCTGGTGCATATTGTTTTTCAATGAGCAGTAATTACAACTCCAGATATAGACCTGCAGAAGTGTTGTACCTAGAAAAGGAATTAAAAATTATTAGAAAAAGAGAGGTTTTTGAAGATTTAATTAAAAATCAAATAGAAATTAATCTATAACTCCAGAGGAAATTAAATTATCTTTGTTATAAATTGCAACAAATTGACCTTTAGCTATTGATTTCTGTTTTTTATCAAAACTTATTAAATAATATTTACTCATTAACTTAACATCAACTTTTTGCAAAGGTTGCCTGTATCTAATTCTAGCTGATAAATTTTGAGAATTAGATAAAACTAATTTATCAACCACATGATGCATTTTTGATTTTTTTACTCTTAATGAAAATCTGTAGAGACCTGGATGATTTTCTCCTTCTCCAACGTAAATTATATTTTTAATAGTATCAGTAGCAAGAACAAATAAAGGATCTTTCATACCACCTATAGACAAACCTTTTCTCTGTCCAATCGTAAAAAAATGTGCTCCCGAATGTTCACCAATAATTTTTCCCATATGAGTTTGATATAAATAACCATTTGAATCGTCATTATCATATTCCTTTTTATTAAAATTTTTATACAAGTTTAAATCACTTGGAATCAAAACAACATTACCTTTCTTTTTTGAAAGTTTCTGTTGTAAAAAATCAGGTAATTTTACCTTGCCAATAAAACATAAGCCTTGAGAATCTTTTTTATCAGCTGTTATTAATGCATTTTCTTTTGCTATAGATCTTACTTCATCTTTTTTCATGGAACCAACAGGAAAAAGAGTTTTACTTAGCTGAAACTGACTCAATTGACATAAAAAATACGACTGATCTTTATCTTTGTCTTTTCCGGATTTTAAATAATAAAATTTATTTCCATTAAATTCTTTAGATTCAACTTGAGCATAGTGGCCAGTCGCAATAAAATCTGCATTTAATTTTAATGCAGTATCAAGAAAAATATCAAACTTTATTTCCCTATTACATAGAATATCAGGATTAGGTGTTCTACCCTCTTCGTATTCTGCAAACATGTAATCAACAATTTTATCTTTATATTCATTACTTAAATCAATAACCTGAAAGGGTATATTAAGTTTTTGAGCCACTAACATTGCATCATAACTATCCTCTAACCATGGACATTCAGCAGAAATAGTTACACTTTCATCATGCCAGTTTTTCATAAATATTGCTAGCACATCATAACCTTGTTTTTTTAATAAAAATGCAGCTACACTAGAGTCAACTCCACCTGACATTGCAACTACAACTCTTGTAGAGGAAGTAGCCATAATTATTTTTTTCTTTTGAGTTTTTGTTTCTTTTCAGCGTCTTCCATCATTTCTTGCATCTTTCTTAATCTTCTTTGAAAACGATTTTCTGATGAAGGTTGCTTCTTTTTTTCTTCAATTGTAGCTAAGATTTTTTTCTCATCAAGAATAAAATTCTTAATTGTAAGCATAATAATTATCGTAAGAATATTAGAAATTGTATAATATAAAGATAATCCGCTCGCAAAATTATTAAAGAAAATAAGAAGAGTGAATGGAATAACATACATAATAAACTTCATATTAGGCATACCAGGCTGAGATGGTTGCATTTGCTGACTACCTGACATTTTAGTATAGAAAAACATAGCGACAGCAGCTGTTATGGGGAATAAACTTACGTGGTCTCCATAAAATGGAATATAAAAAGGTAATTCTGCAATAACATCATATGAACTTAAATCATCTGCCCATAGGAAAGATTCGCCTCTTAAAGCAAAAGCTACAGGAAAAAAACAAAACAAAGCATAAAAAACAGGTAATTGAATTAATGCGGGCACACATC
This sequence comes from Flavobacteriaceae bacterium, assembly GCA_002702385.1. GTDB lineage: Bacteria > Bacteroidota > Bacteroidia > Flavobacteriales > Flavobacteriaceae > Eutrophosalina. The sequence continues at coordinate 46,991 of NZZF01000021.1, forward strand.
CTGCAAGAGGATTTGCTCCAGCCTGATTGTAAATTTTCATAGTTTCCTGATTTTTTTTCATTGGATCATCCTTATATTTTTCAGAAACTGCAGAAATTTCAGGTTTTAATATTCTCATTTTAGCTTGACCCAGATACATTTTATACTGTACTGGTGACATAACTAACCTTGTCAGAATAACCATAATAATAATCGCAATACCAGCAGAAAAAAATGAGCTCAAAAAATAATATAGTGGAAAGAAAATATTTTCATTAATCCAACCAAAAATACCCCAACCAAACCATATAGAATCAGAAATGCCCTCATATGACTCATTTAAAATATAATAATCATTTGGTCCTATATATAGCTTAAGTGACTCGTTAATCTGATTTCTAGAGTCTTTTATTAATGGGATTTGGGTTTCAAATAATTTTAAATATTTAATATCATCCTCATCGCTATCAAGGTTGATAGTATTAAATTCTACGTTCTTTTTTAAATCATTAAAAATTATAAAAGAATTAAAAAAATGTTGACTGTAAGATATCCATTTTGCATTGCCAGTTTCAGAATCATCACTATACGCACTTAAATCCTCAATATCATCATCATTTTTATAGTTTAAGTATGTATATCTATTCTCATATGTTGGACTTCTTGAATTTCTTAGTGATTTTAAATTCCAATTTAATTTAGCATCACTAATATTAAGGTTATTTGAACTTATATTAAAATCAAATAAATAACCATTATACGGCAAAAAATAAACAAATTCTATACTGCTAATATCATCAAGCATATGAATTAACCTAAGCTCAGTACCAGTTTCATTATTAGTTAATGAGTGTTGAAACATAAGTGTTGACGTATCAAAAGGTTTTTGACTCGACGTAATGTATAAACTCTGATTATTGTCATATATTTTTAAAAGATTTTCATCTTGATCATTATATTTTTTTAGAGTTGACTCTATTATCCCCCCACCTTTATTACTTATTTTTAAGACAATGTCCTCGTTCTGCAGTGTAAATATCTCTTCTTCAATTATTTCAGTCGCATTATCATTTAGAACCAATGAATTATCATTTAGTTCAGTAGTGACAGGACTAGAAGATTCGATTTGATTTTCTAAATTATTTTCATTAATGTTTTCAACTGTCTGAGGAGACATATTAAAAACATAAAAAGCACAAGCTATTAATAACAAAAAACCAACAATTTGATATGGGTCAATTCTATTTTCTTCCATTATTTATTTTTGTGACTAAGTGATGCTTTTACAAATGAGACAAAAACTGGGTGTGGCTCATCAACTGTGCTTCTATACTCAGGATGAAATTGAACACCAAAGAACCAAGGATGATCAGAAAGCTCAATTATCTCAACTAGACCAGTGTCAGGATTTTTTCCAGAAAAAACCATTCCCTTTTTAGAAAGTTCTTCCATAAATTCAAAATTTAATTCATACCTGTGTCTATGTCTCTCATTAATTTCATTAGTGGAATAAATTTTATGAGCTAATGAATTATTTTCTAAAACACATTTCCAAGAACCTAATCTCATAGTACCTCCTTTTTCCTTAATATTTTTTTGACTTTCCATCATTGAAATTACAGGATATTTACAATTTTTATCCATCTCAGTAGAATTTGCTTTATTTAATTCTAAAACATTTCTTGCAAATTCAATGACTGCCATCTGCATTCCTAAACATATTCCTAAGAAAGGAATGTTTTTTTCTCTTGCAATTCTAATTGATTCAATTTTGCCTTCAATACCTCTTTCTCCAAAACCAGGAGCAACCAAAATACCATTTAGATTTTTAAAAATTTGATCAACAGATTTTGTATTAATTTCTTCCGAATGGATAGGGATAACATTAACTTTTACATCGTTTGCAGCACCAGCATGAACAAAAGACTCTAAAATTGATTTGTATGAGTCTTGTAATTCAACGTATTTACCTATTAAGCCAACACTTACTTCATTTAATGGATTTTTTATTTTTTTGACGAATGCATTCCAATTATCAAGTTTTGATAATTGAATATTATTCAAATTTAATTTCTTTAACACAACATCATCTAACTTTTCATTTTGCATTAAAATAGGCACCTCATAAATAGTAGAAGCATCGATGGATTCTATTACTGATTCAATTTCAACATTACAGAAAAGGGCTATCTTTTTTCTTAACTCATCATTTAAACTATGTTCTGTTCTACACACAATAATATCTGCATTTACGCCTGATTCCATTAATTTTTTTACAGAATGTTGTGTTGGTTTAGTTTTTAATTCACCAGCTGCTGATAAATATGGTAAAAGTGTTAAATGAATGACTAAACTATTACCAAGACCAACCTCCCATCTAAATTGTCTAACGGCTTCAATAAAGGGATAAGATTCAATATCTCCAACTGTTCCTCCAAGTTCAGTAATTATAACATCATAATTCTTTTCCTTTTGAATTAATTTAATTCTTCTTTTAATTTCATTAGTAATGTGAGGAATTACTTGTACTGTCTTACCTAAAAAATCACCTTTACGTTCTTTATTTATAACTGTTTGGTAAATCTGACCAGTCGTTGTATTATTTGATTCACTAGTTCTAATATTTAAAAACCTTTCATAGTGACCTAAATCTAAATCTGTTTCAGTACCATCCTCTGTTACATAACATTCTCCATGTTCATATGGATTCAAAGTTCCTGGATCGATGTTAATATATGGGTCAAATTTTTGAATTGTAACATTCAAACCTCGAGATTGTAATAATTTTGCAAGTGAAGCAGAAATAATACCCTTACCTAATGATGAACTTACACCACCGGTTACAAAAATATATTTTGGAATAATTTTAGATTTCATTAATAATTTTTCAAAAATACAAAACTATTGTTCATTATTGGGTTCTTCAATTTCCAAAATTTCCAGATCTCTATGTCTCAAAATATAAAAGGATCTATTTCTGTAAAAATTATCTTTAAAAGTATAATCAAACTTATTTTGAAAATGAGTTGTTTCACCATATGGCAAAGAATTTTCAAATTTTTTAAATACAGCTATTCTTAAGATTAAGTCATAAGTGAGATCTCTTGCTTTTATTGAAATTCTATCTGGCTCATTCCCGAATTTTTCAATATAGCTCTCATAAAAATTATTATAATCAAAACTTATTGAAGGTTTTGAATTTGATGGATAAATAAAATTTAAGTTGCCGAGTTTTTCAAGACTAATATTTGAATTTTCATAGTTTTCAGAGCTAACTGTGGAAAATAATCTAATTTTTCTATCATTATTATTTTGAGAATTTAAAAGAGAAGTTACACTAGATATAACATTTGTTTTAGATGTTTCTAAAAAAACCCAATTTTGTTTATTAACTCCCATCAAAGAATCAGTAATCTCAGGATCAACAAAAAGATTTTCTTCATCAATATCAATAACTTCTGCATTAGGAAATCTATTTATAAGTTTAGATTTTGAACTTTTATTTTCTAAGTCAGAAATAATTATGGCACATTGATCTTCCATTAAAGCAATCTCACTATCAATAATATCAAAAACTCTAGTAGATTTTAATGACTTATTAGTTGTTGTAATTAGTACATTTTCTTTAATACTTATTCCATTTTCAATAAGAGGAGATACTATTAATGATGTATTATCAGAATTGAATTTATTGAAGTTTCTAGCAATAAAAGGGCCTATAATCAAATCGAACTTTTTTAAATCTAAGCTTTTTAATTCATCAATTTTATTTAAATCATTCTCTGTATCATAAACACTTAAGTTTACATTAATACCTAAATCATTCAACTCCTGAACAGCATAACTTAGACCATTATAAAAATTAATTGAAATTGTTGTTAAGTTTACTTCTCCAAGAGTCTTTTCTGTATCTTCTACTGAATCTAACACTACAGTATTTAATTTAAATGGGGCAAGAAAAGCTAATTCAAAATCAATTTTTTTAAATTTTTCTTTTTTTAAATCATTTAATTTAAAATCAGACAGGATTACTGAGTCCTTTTTTAATGATTCATCTAAAATATTAATTTCATCTTTAGCTACATTTTTTTTCTTTAAAGGAATAACAAGAATAGATCTTCTTTTTAATTTATCAATTTGAATTCCTGGATTAGCTTTTATTATTCCATCCATTGATAATC
>NZZF01000059.1 GCA_002702385.1 Flavobacteriaceae bacterium
ATTATCAGAATCACTGAATATTAAATAATTAGAAAAATCATTTGATTTAAAATAATTGTCTGAGTCAAATACTATTTGTAAATCTTTTGAGTTATATAGATGAAAATTATCATATAAGTTATTTGAATCTTTATAATCAGCATTAGTTATTATATTAAAATTTTTATTTTTTTCTATACTAATTTTAAAATTTGAATTATATACAAATTGATCATCAAGATTAAGGTTTGAAAATTTTGTGGTATTATCATTGTAAAAAGGAACTATTCTTAATATTGAATTTTTTAAATAGTAAAATTTGTTTTTATAATTACCATTATTTGTAATTGAATATTTTGGTAAATAAATATCATAATAAGCAAATATTTCTATCTCTTTTTCTTGCGAATTATCTTCTAAAAAAAGTTTTATAACATCAACACTTTCATCTAATCTAATCCATGAAACAACTTTATTATTAATTTTAATCTCTTTAATATCAGTACGACCAATAAGACTTGATTTTGGTTTCAATAATGATGAGTCATATTCTGAATATAGTTTTTTTGATAGAGGCGTATCATAAGAGGAATAGGAATTATTCCAGTCATAAACATATAAATTATTATCTCCTTTTAAATAAGATTTTTCAATGGTGATAGAGTGTTTAACAACAAATTTATTTTCCATTGAATTAAAAGATATTTGAATTTCATGATTTGTTTGTGAGGACAATTCAAATATTAAAATGAAAAAAAAAGAAATAAAGTAAGTTTCTTCACGTTAGAAGTTAGGGGAGTAGTCTTGACTTGAATAAAAATCATCAATTATAGAAATAACTTCGTTTGGTTTATCTGCAATTTTAAAAATAAACATGTCTTCTTCAGAAATATTTTCAAATTTTTCTAACACTACCTTATTAAGCCAATTTAAACAATCATTCCAAAATTCAGAGCCATACAATATGACAGGTATCTTTTCAATTTTATTTGTTTGAATTAATGTTAAAGCTTCAAAAAGCTCATCAAAAGTTCCAAATCCACCTGGCATAACAACAAAGGCTTGTGCATATTTAACAAACATGACTTTTCTAACAAAAAAATAATCAAAATCAATAGATTTATCTTTATCAATAAACTCATTTGGTTCGTTTTCAAAGGGAAGTTTTATATTTAAACCAACAGAAATTCCATTAGCTTTCTTAGCCCCTTTATTTGCGGCTTCCATTATTCCAGGTCCACCTCCAGTAATAACACCTAAACCTTTCGAAACAATTAGTTCAGAAATTTTAATAGTTTCTTTGTAATAATAGTTGTCAGGTTTTGTACGAGCAGATCCAAATATTGAAATACATGGACCTATTTCAGAAAGTCTTTCGTAACCCTCAACAAGCTCTCCCATAACTTTAAAGACTGACCATGAGTCATGAGATCTTTTTTTAAACCATTCTTGACTATTCACTACTTAAATTTAACTCCTTTTTTATAAAANGACCTGTAATGGAATTTTTATTTTTGATAAATTCATTAAATGAACCTTGATATGTAATTGTTCCTCCCTCTTCGCCACCCTTAGGACCAAGTTCAATAATATAATCAACCACTTTTAACATNTCTATATTATGTTCNATTATTATAATTGTATTTCCTTTACTGGATAATTTATANATNATTTCNAGAAGAAGTTTTATNTCTTCAAAATGTANNCCTGTAGTTGGCTCATCAAAAATAAATATTGTTTTNCCNGTATCNTTTTTAGATAATTCNGTTGCTAATTTTATTCTTTGNGCNTCACCNCCNGATAATGTTGTTGATGACTGACCNAAAGAAATATATCCAAGNCCNACATCAATTAANGTGTTTANCTTTCTAATAATTTTAGGNTAATTNTCAAATAGTAAAGCTGCTTCTCTNATNGTCATNTTTAATATTTCTGANATACTTTTNCCTTTAAANTTTACCATTAANGTTTCCGTNTTAAATCTTTTTCCATTACANTCATCACATTCAACATAAATATCNGGNANAAAATTCATTTCAATCTTTTTCATTCCNGCTCCNNTACATTCNTCACATCTTCCNCCTTTAACATTAAANCTAAATCTTCCNGGNTTATATCCTCTAATTGTTGACTCAGGTAAANTTGAAAACAATTCCCTTATATCATTATATATTCCTGTATATGTTGCNGGATTACTTCTTGCTGTTTTACCAATAGGNGANTGGTTAATTTGNATCACTTTATCAATNANATTNATNCCNTCNACACTTTTATATTGNAATGGAATTTTANTTCCATTATATATTNTTTTNTTTANAATTGGATATAATGTTTCATTTATCAANGTAGATTTACCNCTTCCTGAAACACCACANACNCCNGTAATTGATCCAANTGGAATTTTTACATCNATATTTTTTAAATTATTTCCNGAACAACCAACTAATTTTATAAANTTGTNAAATTCAATATTTNATTTATTNGNTCTNAAAATATTTTCTTGACCANTAAGATATTTTGCTGTAAGAGTTGAAGANTTAGTTATNTTTTNTGATTTATCATTAAAAACAATATTTCCNCCATTTTTTCCTGCACCNGGTCCAATATCAACAATNNAATCAGATTTTAACATAATNTCTTTATCNTGNTCTACNACTATAATTGTATTTCCAATATCTCTAAGTTTTTTTANNGANTNNATTAGTTTATTATTGTCAATTTGGTGTAATCCTATNGAAGGTTCATCNANNATGTATAANACATCTTGTAATTGCGANCCTATTTGNGTTGCTANNCTTATTCTTTGAGATTCACCNCCNGAAAGTGTTTTTGTTTNTCTATTAAGAGTTAAATAATCTAAACCAACATCNAAAATNAAATTAATTCTTTTTGAAATTTCTTTNATGATCTGTTTNGANATNGNTAATTTTTTNGAGTCNAGTTTTTTATCAAGATTAATTATCCATTCATTTAATTTTATAAAACTCATTTCAGTTAAATCTGAAATACTTTTATCTANTATTTTAAAATTCAAAGCTTCTTTCTTCAATCTTTTNCCATTACATACATCACAAGTAGACTTTANCATATAATTTTTTGCCCAAGATTTTAATTTTTTACTTTCGGAAAAAGAATATTGATTTTCAATAAAACTTACTATACCTTCAAAATCAATACTNTAAGTCCTTGTTAACCCTAGTGATTTTGAGATTATTTCAAATTTNTCTTTACCTCCAAATAAAATAATATCAAGAGCTTTTTTTGGAATTTTTTTAATTGGATCTTTTANATCNAAATTATATTTACTTGAAATATTTTTTAATTGGTTAAACATCCAATTATTTTTATANGATCCTACAGCTGTAATACCNCCTGAAAATATTGAAATATTTTTGTCTGGAATTAATGNATTTATNTCNACTTCATNTAAGAATCCTAAACCTTTNCAATTTTTACACATTCCGTATGGAGAATTAAANGAGAANGAATTTGGTTCTGGAATTTCATATGAAATNCCAGATTCAGGACATATTAAATTTTTACTNTAATATGATGGTATTTCATTTTCATCAATAATTAGAATTGAGTTATTTCCATTAGATAANGCGATNTTAAGACTGTTTTTTAGTCTTTCATCCGAGTTGTTATCATTTTTAAGTGTAAAATTATCCACTAAAATTTCTATTGTATGAATTTTATATCTGTCAAGNTCCATCCCATTTTCAATATCAATTATAACATCATCAACTCTGACTTTATCAAACCCTTGTTTCTTAACACTAGCGAATAAATCTCTATAATGACCTTTTCTAGATTTAATAACTGGTGATAAAATTTTAATTCTTTTTTCAAAATACTTNGATTTAATCAATTCAAATATTTCAGAATCAGTATATCTTATCATTTTATTTCCTGTTATATAACTATGAGCATCAGATGNTCTTGCATATAATAATCTTANAAAATCATAAATTTCTGTNATTGTNCCAACTGTTGATCTGGGNTTTTTTGTTGTAGTTTTTTGTTCAATAGCAATAACAGGGGATAATCCATCGATTTTATCAACATTAGGTCTTTTTAACTCACCAATAAACTGTCTAGCGTATACTGAAAAGGTTTCTATNTANCTTCTTTGAGCTTCAGCATANATTGTNTCAAAAGCAAGNGANGATTTACCGCTTCCNGAAAGTCCGGTAATAACAATTAAATTATTTCTTGGAATTTTGAGGTTAATATTTTTTAGGTTATGAACTTTACAGCCCTCAATTGAAATATAATCTTCCATTCAAAATTTGATAATCTTCTAATATATGAATTAAATTATATTATTTACCNTCTGCGTAATCATCTCCTCTAGGATCAGCAGCAGTATATATTTTATTGTTTTTGATTAAAATTGCATCGACTCTTCCAATTGATGAAGGTTTATTGTTAAATATATAGCCGTCGTTTTTTAAAGAATCAAGAGCTTTATTAGAAAAAGCATTAGACTCATAATAAATTTTATCGGGTAACCATAAGTGATGAAATCTAGATTTATTAACAGCATTTTGAATTGACATATTAAACATTGATACGTTTAAAATTGTTTGTAAAACTGATGTTATTATTGTTGGACCTCCAGGACTACCAAGAATCATAAACAACTCATTGTTTTTTTCAATAATTGTAGGAGTCATGGAACTAAGCATTCTTTTTTCAGGATAAATTGAATTATTAATTCCTCCAATAAGACCATATATATTTGGAACNCCTGGTTTAATTGAAAAATCATCCATCTCATTATTATAAAAATATCCTAATGTTGGTGAAATTAACTTAGAACCAAAGTTTGANTTTAATGTTGTNGTTACTGAAACCGCATTTCCAAATGANTCTGTNATAGAGTAGTGGGTAGTTTCTTTNGANTCATATAATTTNATGTCACCATGTTTNATTTCTNANGATTTCTTTGGTTTAATAAAGTNTATTTNACTAAATCTTTTTTTTAAATATTTATNTGAAACAATTGAATCAATAAAATTCTGNTTTATAAANTCTGGATCACCTAAATAGTAACTTCTNTCAGCNTAAGACAATTTTTCTAATTCAACCAAAGATTTAACATATTGATATTCTGAATTNGTAATTTCATCANTGTCTAAANATTTTAAACTTTTTAAAATTTGCGATAGAACAATTCCTCCACTAGATGGTAANCCCATTGTTATNACTTTNAAGTCATTGTANTTAAAAATAAANGNATCCCTCCATATTGGNGTATATTTANTCATATCCTCNGTTGATATAATTCCTCCNTTAGACTGGATATACTNTACAGCATTATCAGCNAGTTCACCNTTATAAAANGATTNAAAACCATTTTNNAGAAGTANCTTTAAAGTATTGTATAGTTGAGGATTTTTAAATACAAAACCTTCATGAAAATCATGATCAAATAATTCTATTTNATCGTTNAGTTGTAAGATTTTATTTTTTGAAGAATTAAATAATGAAGCTTGTTTTTTAGTTAATTTAAATCCATTCTTAGCTAGNATCAAAGCGGGCTTAAATATTGAATCNAGAGGTAANGAACCAAACTTTTTATAAACTTCATTNAGACCAGCTGGNGTTCCNGGAACACCTATTGAAAGAGAACCTTCTCTACTAAGATTTGGAATTACANTATTATTTTGGTCTANATACATGTTTTTACTTGCTTTCAATGGTGCTTTTTCACGAAAATCTAATGAACCGGTATTACCATTAAAATCTCTGTANACTAAAAATCCTCCNCCTCCTAAATTCCCTGCATTTGGATAAACNACAGAAAGAGCTAGATCAACTGCNATCATTGCATCAAAAGCATTTCCACCCATTTCTAATATTTCGATTCCTGCAAGAGTTGCCTCTTTTTTTGCAGAAACAATAGCATAATCATTGTAAAATTTATTNNTATNACATGAAAGAACTAATAAGAATAAAAAGAAGANATATTGATAACTATTATTTATCATAAGAGTAAATATATAATAATCAGAGTGTATATTTGCATATGACTTTAATTAAATCAATATCTGGAATTAGAGGAACTATTGGCGGGGTTCATGGAGATAATTTAACACCTATAGATGCNGTAAATTTTGGATGCGCCTATGGTCAATGGTTAATAAATAAAAATCCTAACTCAAAANATAAGGTAATAATTGGTAGAGATGCCAGAANTTCAGGNGAGATGATTCAAAATCTTGTTCAATTTTCTTTGATATCAATGGGAATAGATATCGTTGATCTGGGACTTTCAACTACACCAACAGTGGAGTTAATGGTTNAAAAANATAATGCTGATGGTGGAATCATCATAACCGCAAGTCATAATCCAACACAATGGAATGCTCTTAAATTATTAAACGAAAATGGTGAGTTTTTAAATTCACATGAAGGAAAANTAATTGTAGATTTTTCAGAAAATAAAAACTTCACATTTTCTCAAGTAGAAGANTTAGGTACNCTAACTAAAGAAAATCAATCTATGAATCAACACATTGATTCTGTATTGAATTTAAATCTTGTTAATGCTGAAAAAATAAAAGCAAAAAAACTTAAAATTGTAGTTGATGCTGTTAATTCAACAGGNGGAATAATTGTACCTGACTTTTTAAATAAATTAGATNTNGAAGTGATTAAACTTTACTGTGAACCTAATGGTNATTTTCCCCANAATCCAGANCCATTNAAAAATAACCTAAAAGATTTGTCAAATAAAGTTATAGAAACAGNNGCTGANATGGGAATAGCAGTTGACCCTGATGTTGACCGTTTAGTNTTTATGTGCGANAATGGAGANCTTTTTGGNGAAGAGAANACNTTAGTNGCTTGTTCTGATTATGTTCTAAGTAAAACACCAGGNAATACNGTTTCAAATTTNTCTTCATCAAGAGCNTTAAATGATATCACATTAAAATATAATCAAACTCATTATTATAGTGCAGTAGGTGAAGTAAATGTTATTGAAAAAATGAAAGAAGTTAATGCCATAATTGGTGGCGAAGGAAATGGAGGCGTAATTTACCCTGAAAGNCACTNNGGTAGGGATGCAATAGTTGGAATAGGATTGTTTTTNTCNCTCTATTGTGAAAGAGNTTTAAGTGCAAGTAATCTTTTAAATACTTTNCCAAAATATTATATGGTGAAAGAAAAAATTAATCTATCTANCTCNATTAANGTTGACAAAATATTAAATCAAATTGTCNNNAAATATAAAAACGAAAAAATAGATTTAGTTGATGGAGTNAGAATAGATTTTATTGATAGTTGGGTTCAGTTAAGAAAATCTAATACTGAACCAATTATAAGAATCTACAGTGAGGCTAAAANTGAAGAAAAATCAAATAACCTAATCTCAGAAATAAAAACTTTAATTAAAGAANTTNCTTCTTAATCTTTTGGAGCTTTNCCCGNNTGTTTGAATCTATTNTGAGTCCATAAATATGGGTGAGGATCTTCGTGTAATTGATTTTCTACNAATCTTAAATATTTTTCNGTTATTTCATAATCATCATAATCATTTGGNTTTTCTGTAATAAGTTGAAATTCAACAGAATAANANCCTCTTTTNAATTTCTTCATTCTACCNTAAACAACAGGNAGATTATATTTTTTTGCTATTCTTTCGGAACCAGTAAAGACNGGNACTTTAACTCCTAAAAATTNNCTCCAATAACTTTTTGNNCTNAACTGAGGAGATTGGTCGGCAACTAATCCGTAAAGGTAAGGTGTCTTTGATTCAGATTCTNTTTNATGAATTTCTTTAATAGCATCATATCTAGAAATTAATTCTAAACCATGTCTAGATCTAGAGTTGTACATAAAATCATTAACTGATTTATTTTTTATTGGCGTATATACTACCGAAAATTTGTGTTTAATGTAGTANGGAAGACTTGTNCACCATTCATATCCTGANTAATGTGAACACATAAAAACAACACTCTTNCCTTGATTATAAAACTTNTTTANTAGTTCAANATTTTTGACATTAAATTTATTATCAAAATCACTTTTTGAAAAAGAATCCATTTTAATTGATTCCAAATATAGATCAGTAAAATATCTATAAAATTTTTTGGTAATTATGTTTATTTGATNGGGNTCTAAATTTAAATTACTTCTTTTGAGATTTTTGNTTACAAGNTCTACTCTGTACTTAAAAACACGATAGATNAGAAAATTTAAAATATCTGAAATTACATACACAATNCTTAANGGAAGGCTTTTAATTANCTTGAANAACAGAGACAAAANCACAATTTCTTTAATTATTATTTAAAGAAGCATTCAANACAAATTCTAATTCATCACTGTAAAGATTTTTCGCAATAATTTTTCTTTCAGGATCAATNAGAAATGAAGTTGGAACTCCCTCNGAAGCAACATTATATAATTTAGATATTGGATCATTAAAATATTTTAAACTAGAAATATGAATCCAATTTTCAATACCATCTTCCTNAATTGCTTTTTTCCATGAAGCTTCATTATTNTCCAATGAAACTCCTACTATTACAAAGTCNCTTTGATCATATTTTGCCATCGTTTCCGCTAAACCAGGATTTGAAACTCTACACGGAGCACACCANGAAGCCCAAAATTCCAAAAGAATATATTTTGAATCTATTGAGTTTAGAGATATTGTTTCTCCATTTAAACCAGGNCCTGAAAATTTTGGAGCAAAAGAACCAATTCGAGGTGANTCAGAGTTTGTNAGCTTATAATTATCAATAATTTTTTTGATCTCAATTGATGAACTTGTTCTTTTAATTAAATCAGAAAAATTATTTAACANAGAGTCAGCTAAATTATAGTCTATNGATCTTTCAAAGATCATACGCCTAAGGATTAAGGAAGAAATATAGGAATCATTATTTTGGTTAATAAAATCAAACTCATAGTCAGTTAATTTCTCTCTTATATTAACAAATTGAGACTCAAGATCAGAAACGAGAAGTGAATCTGAAGATGATAAAGCAACATTTATTTCCTCATCAATCTTAGATAATTCATTAGTGTAGACTAGAGTTTCATTCTTATATCTTTTAAAATCATCATTTGATTTAGTTCCAGAAACTTTTGAGCTTGATAAAGAATCTTTATANATATTCAGCTTAATTTCGCCAGGTTCTAAAATNAAAGGTATGTTTCCAATTATATCTTTAAAAAATAAATAATGCATTTCAGGATATGAGATAGTNTCTAAGAAAGAAAACTTTCCNTTAACAATGTATGTTGAATCTTTTAAAACAGGTCTGTTTTCTTTGTATTGAACTAAAAAAACTTTACCATCATTATCAAAATCNGAATNAGCANTTATTTTGACATCATTAGTGNTACAAGATGNNATTAANAACAANAAAANAATTAACTTTCTCATAANTGGCAAATTTAGGAATACTTGGTCAAAAGTAATAACTTTAATTGTAAACTTATGAAAGATAAATCCAAACTAATTTTTGAATTAAAAAACNTTGTTGGAGATAACAATATAATTACTTCAGAATGGGNAAAAGAACCATTTTCCAAAGGATGGAGATATGGAGATGGAAANGCACTCGCTGTNGTAAANCCNGGAAAATTAATNGAGATATGGAAAATTTTAAAAATATGTNTAGAGAATGAATTAATTATATTNATGCAAGCAGCAAATACAGGATTAACNGGNGGATCAACNCCNNATGGAAATGATTATGATCGTCAAATTATTATAATTAATACAACAAGAATTAATGATATTCATNTNATTAATAATGGTAAACAAATAATAGGNTTAGCTGGAAGTACANTATATGANTTAGAAAAGGAATTGGAANAATACGANAGAGATCCACANTCTGTAATAGGATCTACNTCAATNGGNGCTTCNATNGTTGGTGGTGTATGTAACAATTCAGGNGGTTCTCTAGTTCAAAGAGGTCCAGCNTTTACTCAATTAGCACTATACGCTCAANTAAANAAAAATGGAGAACTAGAATTAATAAACGAACTTGATTTAGAATTAGGTTCAAAACCNGAAGAAATTTTACAAAATTTAGAAGATAANAATTACACTAACACTGACATTATTAACTCAGATAAACTAGCATCTGATNATAAATATTCTGAAATTGTNCGAAATATTAATTCTGATAGACCATCTAGATATAACTCAGATAGTCGTTTATTGTATGGTGCGTCTGGAAGTGCTGGTAAAGTTGCGGTTTTTGCTTTAAGATTGGATACATATCCNAAACCAAAAAANAGTCAAGTGTTTTATTTAGGNACTAACGATGTTGATGTTTTTTGGAAAATAAGAAGACATATTCTTTCAAATTTTAAGGCCCTTCCNAGNTTAGGGGATTATTTACATAGAGAATGCTACGATGCNGCAAGAAAATATAGTAAAGATAATTTTTTAGTTATCGAAAAGCTTGGTACAAATTTTCTTCCTANGTTATTTGAAATTAAGAGAAANGTTGATTTATTATCAAAAAAAATGAGTTTTCTTCCNNATAAATTNTCAGATAGAATCATGCAGTTTTTAAGTANNTTTTGGCCNAATCATCTTACCAAAAAAAATGGAAGAATTTAGAGATNNTTATGANCATCACTGGATAATNGAAATGANNGATGAAGGAATTGATGAAGCNGAGTCTTATTTTGAGNCATTCTTCAAANAAAATGATGGAAATTATTNTAAATGTAANNGTAAAGAATCAAAAAANGCTATGTTACATAGATTNGTTTCAGCAAGTGCATTTGGTAGATACCAAGCTTTAAATANNAAAAAGAACGAAGAAGCTTTTTCNATGGATATTGCATTACCTAGAAATGAGAAGAATTGGTTTGAAANACTTCCTAAAGAAATTGATGATTTAATTGAACTCAAATTNTATTATGGACATTTATTNTGTCATGTTTTACATCAAAACTACATAGTTAAAAATGGAGTTGATAGCAAAAAACTTCTAAATAAACTTCTAAAATATTATGATTCAAGAGGTGCTGAATATCCNGCTGAGCATAATGTAGGACATGAATATGTTGCNAAAGAATCNNTATATAATTTTTATAANGAATTAGANCCAACNAANANTTTTAATCCNGGAATTGGAAAATCNAGTAAGTTAAAAAACTGGAAGTAAATTTATCCTCTTTACAGTTATCTTAATTTTTAACTTATTTTTGTATGGATTATGAGTAATAAATTTGGAAAAATTTTCACACTTACAACTTTTGGNGAATCACATGGTAAAGCAATAGGCGGTNTTATTGATGGATGTCCTGCAAATAAAGATATTGATTTATCTATTGTTCANTTTGATCTTGATAGACGTAAACCAGGACAATCTAAAATTGTAACNCAAAGNAAAGAAAGTGATAAAGTNGAATTTTTGTCTGGAATATTTGAAGGTAAAACTACTGGAACTCCTATTGGTTTTATAATTGTAAATAAAGATCAAAAATCAANAGATTATGATCANATAAAAAATATTTTTAGACCTTCTCATGCTGATTTTGTTTATCAAAAAAAATATGGAATTAGAGATTATAGNGGTGGNGGAAGAAGTTCAGCTAGAGAAACAGCATGTAGAGTTGTTGCTGGATCAATTGCTAAACAAATTTTAAATGANATNTCTTTTAAAGCNTTTGTTTCAAGGGTAGGGGATGTAAGTATTTCCTCTGATTTTTCAAAAGTTAATTTTGAAAATATTGAAAAAAACCCTGTGAGATGCCCTGATTTAAAAAAGGCTNAGGAAATGGAAAATTTNATCAANTCAGTCNGAAAAGAAGGTGANACNATTGGNGGAGTTGTTTCATGTATTATCAAGAATGTTCCTGTNGGAATTGGTGAACCGGTATTTGATAAATTACATGCTGANCTNGGAAAGGCAATGTTGTCAATTAATGCTGTCAAAGGTTTTGAATATGGAAGTGGATTTGCTGGTGTAAAGATGAAAGGAAGTGAACATAATGACCAATATGAAGCTGACGAATCAACAAAAACTAATTACTCTGGAGGTATTCAAGGTGGNATAAGTAATGGGATGGATATATATTTTAATGTAGCATTTAAGCCTGTCGCAACTATAATGAAAGATCANAGAACTATTGACANTAAAGGGAAAGAAACAAGTATNTCNGGAAAAGGNAGACATGATCCNTGTGTAGTTCCNAGNGCAGTGCCAATAGTTGAAGCTATGGCTTCACTTGTTGNTCTTGGATATGATTCTNATTAATAANTCAAAAAAACTATGAAAAAAATTTCNTTACACTGGAAAATAATCATNGGNATGTTTTTAGGNGTTGTTNTNGGNNTANTATTTAGTTCATTCAATGGTGGAAGTATNNTTATAACNAATTGGATNAAACCNTTNGGAACNATNTTNATTAATTCTTTAAAATTAATNGCAATTCCATTAATTCTNGCNTCANTAATNAAAGGNATNTCTGATTTAAAAGATATATCAAAATTATCTTCAATGGGAGGTCTAACAATTACTACNTANNTAACNACNACTGTTATAGCNGTTAGNATTGGTTTATTGGTTGTTAACACNATGAAACCTGGNGAATCAATAAGTGATGAGACNAGAACAGAATTAATTANNGCATANTCNACNNATGCTGATGAAAAAAGAGAAATTGCAAAAGANAANAANGNTTCTGGNCCGCTNCAACCNNTNGTNGATTTAGTNCCNTCAAATTTTTTAGGNGCTGCATCNGACAANAANAATATGCTTCAAGTNATATTNTTCTCAATATTATTTGGNATNTCCATGATATTNATACCNTCTGAAAAGGCNAAACCAGTTAAAAGATTTTTTGATTCATTAAATGANGTTATTTTAAAAATTATNGANATNATTATGTCATGTGCACCATATGGNGTATTTGCATTACTNGCNTCNNTNATTGTNGANGCTCCAAATATNGATTTATTAAAAAGCTTATTNNTATACTCNNTAACATTATTNGTTGGNCTTTTTATTGTAATCTTCTGTCTACTTATTATTTGTAAANATTTTTCTAAGANGAAANTTAAANGATTTTATNNATGGNATTTTACCTGCTCAATTAGTAGCTTTNTCNACNAGNTCAAGTGCNGCAACTCTTCCNGTTACNATGGANAGAGTTGAAAATCATTTAGGNGTAAAAAAAGANGTNTCTAGCTTTGTTTTACCAATAGGTGCNACTATTAATATGGANGGNACTGCAGTATATCAAGCAGTTGCAGCTGTNTTTATTGCNCAAGCATTTGGTNTAGANTTAAGNNTAGTTGATCAATTAGGNATAATTTCTACAGCAACTNTAGCTTCNATTGGTGCNGCNGCNGTNCCAAGTGCNGGNATAATNGTNNTNGTAATTGTTNTAGCACAAGCNGGAATACCAGAAGCGGGNTTGGCACTAATTTTTGCAGTAGANAGACCNTTAGATATGTTTAGAACNGTTGTNAATGTNACTGGNGATGCAATGGTNTCNTTAATTGTATCAAAATTTCAAAAATCTTGAGTGTAAAAATTNCTGANTCTTGGAAAAANATTTTAGAAANNGAATTNAAATCAGATTATTTTANNGAAATAANNANAAAAACAAAGGAAGAATANTCNAATTTTATNTGNTATCCNCANGGNAAAAANATNTTTAAAGCNTTTGATGAATGTCCTTTTGAANANTTAAAAGTNGTNATNATTGGTCAAGATCCTTATCATGGTGAAAAACAAGCNAATGGANTNTGTTTTTCTGTANATAGAGATATTGAAAATCCTCCATCACTTAACAATATTTTTAAAGAATTAAATGAAAATTTTATTGATTTAAAAAGAGAGGATAGTGATTTAAGTGATTGGTCAAAACAAGGAGTACTTCTTCTTAATTCAATATTAACAGTCAGAAGAAAATTTCCTGGATCTCATAAGTATATTGGATGGGAAAAATTTACTGATAATGTTATTAGTTTGATCTCAAGGGAAAAGAAAAATCTTGTTTTTATGTTATGGGGAAATTATGCTAAAAATAAAGAAAAATACATTTTAGAAAACGATCACTTAATACTAAAAAGCGGTCACCCTTCACCATTAAGTGCAAATAAAGGTTATTGGTTTGGAAACAAACATTTTGTTAAGTGTAATAATTTTTTAAAAAATAAAGGACTCCAGACTATAAAATGGAATTAATTATAATTAAATTTAAGATAAGACCTTAATTATTATTTTATGAAAAAATTTTTTCAATTCAAAGGAACAATCAATGGATCTAGTTTTATTCTAAGAACATTGTTTACCATTGTTTTATCTATTCCTTTTATTGGACTATGTATTGCATGGATTTCATCAACAGTGTTTAATTATATGGATGGTTTTGATTTTTCAAATGCTGACGGAATGAGTATGGCTGAAAGTAATGCGATAGGTGAGGAGGCAGGCAGAAAAATTGCTGAGGAAATGATGGAAATCGGACCAATGGAATGGTTCTCAGAAAATATATCAGCTATTTGGATCATTGCAATTGTAATTTCTTTAATACCAGTAATATGGTTTTCTCTTGCAACTTACTACAAAAGAGTTTCAGCGTTGTTTTATTCAAAGAGAGTAAAGGCATTTATTGGTTTTATGATAGCTGATGCTACTCTTGATATAGTGGGTCTTACGTCTGATAATAATGCAGTATACTGGATATGTATATTTCTTGCTACTGGGATTTTTGCTTATTTAGTATTTAGTAATTCACCAATTGGAGAACATGATGGCTAAAAAATTAATTTAGTCATTGCTTGTTATATTCTACGCCTGTGGAATGTCAACTGAAGAATTACAAAAAGAAGTAAAATCTAGTATTATAGAAACATTAAAAGAAGATCCCGAATATGAGGGAGTTGAAGTAATCGACCTGTCCTTAATTCATAAAGACGGAAATGAATATGTTGGAATTCTAAATGTTCTTGAACCTAATACTTTTGCAGAAGCTTGGAACAGACTTTTAAAGTAGATGCATTAAATGAAGAAGGCATTAAGAATAAATATGATATAAAAGTCATTTATGATGGTTCATCTTTTATTTGGGAAATAGAGCCGGAATAGATAAAATGAGTTGTCTTCAGGTCTTTCTTTCAGTAATTTTTCCTCCTCTTGCAGTTCTAGATAAAGGATGTGGATCTATTGGTATTGTTTTTATACTTACTTGTTGTGGTTAGGTTCCAGGCGTAATAGCAGCCCTAATAATTTTAAATAAAAACGAACCCGACAATAATTAAATATTATTAACCACCAATTCTTTTGACAGAATGTCCTTGTGACTCAAGAATTGATATGATTTTATCTCTCTTATCACCCTGAAAATAGATCTCATTGTTTTTAATACTTCCTCCAATACCCAACTTATTTTTTATTGGTTTAGCAAGGTTTTTTAAATCTT
>NZZF01000060.1 GCA_002702385.1 Flavobacteriaceae bacterium
ATTAACAGGGGAGAATTAGCTGTTATAATTGATCATTATATAAATCCATTTCAAAAAAATATAAATTTTAAAGGAGAACTTCTTGACTAAACACCATTTGGAAATAAGAAAAGCTGAAATTTCTGATTTAGATAACGTTATGAAAATCATTTCTTTATGTACAGCTCACATGATTTCTAACAAGATTTTTCAATGGAATGACAGTTACCCCTCAAGACAAGCATTTGAAGAGGATATTAATAAAAATGATTTATTGGTATTATTATTGAAAGGAAAAGTGATTGGATGCGTATGTGTGTCAAATATCATGGATGATTTCTATAAAAAAATTAAATGGAAAACTAAATCTAATAATAGTTTATATGTTCATAGGTTAGCAATAAATCCATCCTTTCAAGGGAAAGGATATGCTAAATTTATAATGAATTATATTGAAGATTTAGGTAAAAAAATTAGTGCTAATTCAGTTAGGCTTGATACTTTCAGCTTAAACGAAAAAAACAATAGTTTATATACCAATTTAGGATATACTAAATTGGGTCAAATTTATTTTAGGGATCAAAGTGATATGCCATTTAATTGTTATGAAAAACTGTTAAAATAGTTTGATTATTTTTACAAAAAATTTAGATGTCTAAAAATAAACCNGATCAAGTAGCTGATAATCCAAGTATTTTGCCCTATGCTTCAAATGTTGGAGCTCCCGCAATNAAGCCATCAAATCTAACTTCTTTTAAGGAAGAGAAGCTTGNTAAGACGAATAAGTANTTTTCATCTAGATANGAAGANATAAAGGAAGAGTATAAAAAATTGATGGAATCCTATGAATGGAATCAGTTAATNTACAATTGTAGTTTTAGNTTTAAACCAGAAAAGGGAGAAATTTACCATCTTTATCAAAGAAATGATCAAAATTTATTTTTGTCCATTATTGGACCTACAGAGTGGAATGAAATTTATATAGGATCATTTAGATTAGACTCAAANGATAAATGGGAAAAAGTAGACATACAGCATCATAATGATTGATATAAAATTAAATCCTTCAAAAAGAATATATTTTTGTTCTGATAATCACCTGGGCTCCCCAAATAGAAATTTAAGCCTTGAAAGAGAAAANATATTTATNACATGGCTTGATCAAATCAAAANAGATGCTCAAGCAATTTTTTTTCTTGGAGATTTATTTGATTTTTGGTTTGAGTATAAAAAAGTGGTTCCNAAAGGNTTTACCCGTCTTTTTGGAAAATTAGCAGAGCTNTCAGANTCAGGAATTGANNTATTNTTCTTTGTNGGTAATCATGATTGTTGGATAGGTAATTATTTTGAAGANGAGCTTGGAATTAANGTTTTCCATAAAAAAGTAGATTTAAACATTGATAATTATAACATTCTTNTAGGTCATGGAGACGGATTAGGACCTGGAGANANTAAGTACAAATTTTTAAAACTATTATTTAGAAACCCTATTTTAAAAAAGTTATTCTCATTTATTCANCCAGATATNGGAATTTCATTAGGAANNTTTTTATCNCAAAAAAATAANATTNTNTCAGGTNNTGANAANGTTTTTGAGTCNGAAGACAAAGAAATGTTATTTAGCTATTGTAAAGATGTNTTAAAAACTAAATATTATCATTTCTTCATTTTTGGTCATAGACACNTCCCATTAGAGCTTGANTTAGGNAACAACTCAAAATATTTTAATACTGGAGATTGGATTACTCACTTCTCTTATTTAGTTTATGANGGTAATTCATTTAATCTTAATTATTTCAATAAANAAATTTGATTGAGAATAAGCAAATTGAATATGAAAACACNGTTATTGTAGGTGTTGTTAACAGGGAACAAGGTGAAAGTGTTGTAAAAGACTATTTAGATGANCTNTCNTTTCTTTCTGAAACTGCNGGGGGANTTGTNAAAAAGAGATTTATTCAAAANTTAGATAGCCCAAATCCNAAAACCTTTATTGGTACTGGAAAAATATCTGAAATTCAAGTATANAATAAGAAAAATGATATTAGCTCNGTGATATTTGATGATGAATTGTCTNCTACTCAACAAGGAAANTTAGAAANGATNTTAAANTGNAANATCATTGATAGAACAGGACTNATCNTAGATATTTTTGCTCANAGAGCNAAAACAAGTTATGCNAAAAATCAAGTTGAATTAGCNCAATATCAGTATTTGATGCCNNGACTNAAAGGNTTNTGGACTCACCTTGAAAGACAAAAGGGAGGTATTGGNATGAGAGGTCCTGGTGAAACTGAAATTGANACNGATAGAAGAATTGTAAGAGATAAAATTAGTTTGTTAAAAAATAAACTTAAAAATATTGATAGACAAATGTCTNTTCAGAGAGGNAANAGAGGAAGNTTAGTTAGAGTNGCTTTNGTNGGATATACNAATGTTGGTAAATCTACATTAATGAATTTAATTTCAAAATCTAAGGTTTTTGCTGANGATAAACTTTTTGCAACTTTAGATACTACAGTNAGAAAAATTGTTGTAGAAAATTTACCTTTTTTAATAACNGATACNGTTGGTTTTATNAGAAAATTACCTACTCAATTAGTTGAATCATTNAAAAGNACATTAAATGAAATAACTGAGTCAGATNTAATTNTACATATAGTAGATATTTCACACCCNAATTATGACGATCANATNGANTCAGTAAANTCTATTTTAGAACAAATNAAATGTTCAAANAANCCAAGTGTGATNGTTTTTAATAAGATGGATAAATTAAANGAAGAGGANCTTGAAAATTTTAAATTTAAAGACAATAATGGATCAAACTTATTTATTTCTGCTTACAAAAAAATNAATCTNGATAAGTTNAAAAGAANGCTATATAANGAAGTNAGNAAAATTCATATNAAAAGATTTCCTTATAANAATTTTCTTTANCCNGATTTAGATTAGATTTTTAAATTTATNCCAATACCCATAACCTCTCTAACTTGTAATCTCTTNATNGAGTTATCATCNTANATAAATTGAAGAATAAGATTTGTAGTTAAATATTTATTCACTTTCATTGTCGTGTTTATGGTATAATCTAAATCTATATTTCCAGAATTTTCTAGGTAATCAGAATATAAACTAATTCTATTTGATACTTCAACATTTTCAATTAGTTCAAATTTAAAATAAGATCTTAAAGATGCTCCAAGTTCAAATCTGCTATTCGCACCTTTATTGACACCAAAGTATTGTTTTCCATCCGCAAGATTTTCAGTAAAAGATCTATTAACCATAATCAATCTTCCAGTGGCAGGGGCAAAGTTAACCCAAAGATCTTTAGTCTTTCTCCAGTATAATCCAACACCAATTTGTAAGTATGCTGGAGAAAAAAATCTAGTAAGTTCTGTTCTTTCTTCTTCACCATTTGCATTTTTTCTAAATCTATATCCTTTCGTCCATTGAGTTTTAAAATTTACAAATGAAGAATAGCTCCAATTTCCAATTAAATTATTTGTGAACTTTTTACCTAAAAGAGAGTTTACCTCTAATCTGTCATCTGTTTTTTTTAAGTACTTGCTTCCGCCAATACTATTTAAACCGTATGCAGTAATTAATTTTGTGTCCCAGTTCCAACCATTATTCTCAAAGTTGAAATCATAATCAATTTTAATAGTTCCTGATAAACTAGTCTGACCACCAGCAGTCCAATAACTGTAACTAGATTGGTTACCTAAAAAAGTAAATTTTCCAGAATTATTCCAGTTACTTTTCAGTTCTGTTGTATCATTAGCTTTTTCTTGAGCAAAAACACTCAGAGTAAAAAAAAGACATAAAATAGTAGAATAGTATTTTATCATTTTCTTTTGTAAACTGGCACTGCAGAACAAGCTTCACCAAACATTATAGATTTTGCAACTGGTTGAAGTTTTTCAATAATTAAAGAATAAAAATAGTTGTTATTAGAAATATCTGAACACCCTTTAATTATTACAGGTTTATCAATAAATAGTTTTTCATCTAAGTTTTTTATACCATCAATGATTTGATAATTTTTAAACTCATTTTGATTTCCAATGAAATTTTTAATTTTAAACTCAGTCAATTTTGAAGAAATTAGTAAATATGCCCAATGTGGAATAATTGCATCATTTGAGCATTGAATTAAAACAGTTTGGTCTTTAAGATCTTCCCAATTAAAACTCTTAATTTTTTCTCTAAAGTCAGATTCAATTAAAATAAATTCATCTTTAAGCCAATTCTTGAGATCGATAATCTCAAAATTAATATCATCTAAAAAATCATTAAAATCAATGACAGCGATTTTACTTTTAGAAACTCTATTTATAATTTTATAATCCATTTATAAAAATCCCAATTCTAGTTTTGCTTCTTCACTCATCAAATCTTTTGACCAGGGTGGTTCGAAAGTCATTTCAACATCAGAACTTTTTACCCCATCAATTTCAGCAACTTTATCTTTGACTTCTTGTGGCAAACTTTCAGCAACGGGACAATTAGGGCTAGTTAGTGTCATTAATATTTTTACATCGTTATCTTCGTTTAAGAATACATCATATATTAATCCAAGCTCATATATATCTACAGGAATTTCTGGATCATATATAGTTTTTAAAACTTTTACAACTTTTTCTCCAAGCTCATTTGGATCAATCATTTTCTCAGACATACTATTTAGTTTAATTTACTATATGCTAAAGCATAAAATTTAATTTGTTTTAACATGGAAGATAACCCATTAGCCCTATTTGGGGACAAATGTTCTTTCAACCCTATTTCATCAATAAAACTCAAATCTGCAGATAATATTTCATTTGGAGATCTATCATTTAAAATATTGAGTAGTATTGCCACTATTCCTTTACTAATTATTGCATCGCTATCAGCTTGAAAATGAATTTTTTCACCATCAAAACTGGAGTGTAGCCAAACTTTACTTTGACATCCCTTAATAAGATTATCTTCCGTTTTAAATTCTAAATCCATTTCATCAAGAGACTTAGATAAATCAATCATGTACTGATATTTTTCAGTCCAGTCTTCCATAAATGAAAAATCTTCTGCTAAGCTTTTGCCTTGTTCAGAAATAGTCATATAAATCAAAGATACGAATTAGCTCAACATTGTTTTAGCCATATTTATGGCCTCAACTAACTTGTCAACTTCTTTTTTTGTATTAATAAATGACAAGGATACTCTTACAGTCCCAGAGATGTGAAAGTGGTCCATAATTGGCTGAGCACAATGCTGACCGGTTCGAACTGCAATTCCAAACTTGTCTAATATTGAACCAATATCATAGGGATGAAGATTTTCAATATTAAATGAAATTACAGATGTTTTGTTTTTCACATCACCATATATCTTTAAACCATCAATTTTTTTTAAAGATTTAGTTGCATAGTCTAATAATTCATTTTCGTAATTATATATATTTTTTAATCCTATTTCATTTAGGTAATCCAATGCGTAACCAAAAGCAATGGCACCAGAAATATTTGGTGTGCCAGCTTCAAATTTATGAGGAAGATCTGCATATGTTGTTTTTTCAAAAGTAACATCAGAAATCATTTCTCCTCCACCCATAAGTGGAGATAATTTTTTCAACAATTCTTTCTTTCCGTAGAGAAAACCAATTCCAGTTGGCCCACACAATTTATGAGCTGATGCAGTAAAGTAATCTATATCGAGTTTTTGTAAATCAATACTAAAATGTGCTGAGCTTTGAGCACCATCTATTAAAACAACAGCTCCATTTTTGTGAGATATTTCAATTATTTCTTCAATTGGGTTTATAATTCCAAGCGCATTAGAAACATGATTAAGAAAAACAACTTTAGTTTTTGAGGATATAATTGATTTGAAATGATCAAGATCAAGCTCACCGTTTTCTTTCAGAGGAATCACATTTAATTTAGCATGGTTTTTTTCAACCATCATTTGCCAAGGAACTATATTAGAATGATGCTCCATTCCGGAAACAATTATTTCATCATCACTGCTTAACAGCTCAGTATAGCCATTAGCTATGATGTTTATTGAATGCGTTGTTCCAGATGTAAAAATTATTTCTTCACTGAGCTTTGCATTGAAATGTTTTTGAATTTTTTTCCTTGAACTTTCATAAGCTTCAGTTGCCTCCTCACTTACTGAATGAACTCCTCTATGTATATTGGCATTATATTTTTTATAATAATCTGAAATTGAATCAATAACACTTGTTGGAGTTTGTGATGTGGCTGCATTATCAAAATAGATTAGGGTTTTACCGTTAATCTTTCTTTCCAATATTGGAAAGTCTTTTCTTATATTTTCAACGTTAAATGTCATTAAAGTTCAAAACCTAAATTAACACCAATTTTATTGGCAATAATTTTTTTGATTTTAGTTTTTAAAGCCTGCATTTTTACATTTTCAAGTACGTTATTTGCAAATGCATATGTAAGAAGACCTTTAGCTTCTTTTTCAGAAATACCTCTAGTTTTTAAATAAAATAATGCGGAATCATCAAGTTGACCAATTGTACATCCATGTGAACATTTTACATCATCGGCAAATATCTCAAGTTGCGGTTTGGTATTAACTGAAGATTTTTCTCCAACAAGCAAGTTGTTGTTTTGCTGAAAGGCATTAATTTTCTGAGCTATTTTATCAACTAGAACTCTACCATTAAAAACTCCAGTAGAATTATCATTATAAATTCCTTTATATTCTTGATAGCTTTCACAGTTTGGATTTGCATGGTGAACTAGTGTGTGATGATCAGTATGTTGATTACCACCTAGAATAGTTATCCCCTTCATTATTGAGTTAATATTTTCACCATTTTGATAAAAATTTAAATTATTTCTAACAATATTACCACCGAACGAAAAGGTATGACAGCTCACTTCGCTATCTCTCTTTTGATTAATATATGTGTTGTCAATTAATGAAGTTGTTTCTAAATCATTCTGAATCTTATAATAATCCAGATTAGCATTTTCTTCGACATGGATTTCAGTTAAAGTATTTGTTAAAGGATCAATAAAGCCTGGATATGAATAAGGCGATTTATTATTTTCCCCAACTAATGAATAATGACTTTCTAAAATTTGAGCTTTAGAGTTCTTTTCTAAAATTATAAGACTTCTAGGCTGAAGCATTAATGAAGATTCCCCTCCTGAATTAATATGAATTATTTCAATTGGTTTATCTAATTCCATGTTTTTAGGAATATGTACAAATGCACCTTCTTTGGAAAAAGAACTATTTAGAAGGCTAAAAGATTCATTTTTATCAGTAATAGTATTGTAGTATTTATTGATTAGACCTTCATATTTCTTGTTTTCAAGAATTGCTGAAAGAATGCAAATATCAACTCCCTTATGAGTTGTGTTTGACCATAGTGGGTCATAAGCACCATCAATAAAGACTATTTTATAAGATTCAATTCCATTAACAAAGAAGTCTTTTACTTTTTCAAATTCAATTAGATGTCTTTTTTTCTTAAAGACTGTAAGCTTGTCATTAAGAACCTTATTAATAGGTGTATATTTCCAATACTCATTTTTCTTTCCAGGAAATCCAATCTTTTCAAAATCTTTAATAGATTCTGACCTAATATCATGGACAGGGGAGTTGATATTAGTGTCTAGCTCAAAAGCTAGAAATGACGAAACCATTTTTTCTTTTAAAGACATACTTTTTTTATATCCAATCGTAACCTTTTTCTTCTAGCTCCAAAGCAAGTTCTTTATTTCCAGATTTTGCAATTTTTCCATCTTGTAAAACATGAACATAGTCAGGAATGATATGGTCTAAAAGTCTTTGATAGTGTGTGATAATTACAATTGCATTTGAACTGCTTTTTATTTTATTTACACCATTTGCAACAATTCTTAAGGCATCAATATCAAGACCTGAGTCAGTTTCATCTAATATTGCTAAAGATGGTTCAAGCATAGCCATTTGAAAAATTTCATTTCTCTTTTTTTCTCCTCCAGAAAAACCTTCGTTCAATGACCTTGAAAGAAACTTTGAATCAATTTCAAGCATATTAGCTTTATCTCTAATTTTCTTTAACATTTCATTGGCAGCCATTTCTTTTTCACCTCTGGCTTTTAAATTTGAATTAATAGCTGTTTTGATGAAGTTAGTAACTGTAATTCCAGGTATTTCAACAGGATATTGAAAAGACATAAAGATTCCTCTGTTAGCTCTTTCTTCAGCAGACAAATCCTCAATATTTTCATTTTTGTAAAAAATAGAACCTTTGGTTACTTCATAATCTTCATTACCAGCAATAACCGAAGACAAAGTGCTCTTCCCTGATCCATTTGGGCCCATTATCGCATGAATTTCTCCTGGTTTCACATTTAGACTCAAACCCTTTAGGATTTCTTTTCCATCTATACTTACATGTAAATCTTTGATTTCTAACATAACTATTATTTTAACCTACTGAACCTTCCAAGGATATCTCAAGTAATTTTTGAGCCTCAACTGCAAACTCCATTGGTAATTTATTCAGTACTTCTTTACTAAATCCATTTACAATTAATGCTATAGCTTTTTCTGTATCAATACCTCTTTGATTACAATAAAAAATTTGATCTTCACCAATCTTACTAGTTGTAGCTTCGTGTTCAATTTGAGCTGTTTTATTTTTAGCTTCAATATATGGGAACGTATGAGCTCCACAATTATTGCCCATAAGTAATGAGTCACACTGAGAGAAATTTCTTGAATTTTCGGCATTGTTACTAATTCTAACAAGTCCTCGGTAACTATTCTGAGATTTTCCAGCTGAAATACCTTTTGAGATAATTGTACTTTTAGTGTTTTTTCCAAGATGAATCATTTTAGTTCCTGTGTCAGCTTGCTGATAATTATTAGTTACAGCAATTGAGTAGAATTCACCAATACTGTTATTGCCTTTTAAAATACATGAAGGATATTTCCAAGTAACTGCAGATCCAGTTTCAACTTGAGTCCACGATATTTTAGAATTCTCATGACAAATACCTCTTTTAGTAACAAAATTAAATACGCCTCCTTTACCATGCTTATTTCCAGGATACCAGTTTTGAACAGTAGAATATTTAATTTCTGCATTATCAAGAGCAACTAATTCTACAACAGCGGCATGTAATTGATTTTCATCTCTGGAGGGAGCAGTACACCCTTCTAGGTAACTTACATAACTACCTTCATCAGCAATCACTAGAGTTCTTTCAAACTGTCCAGTACCTGCTTGATTAATTCTAAAGTATGTAGATAATTCCATAGGGCATTTTACTCCTTTGGGTATATAACAAAAAGAGCCATCAGAAAATACAGCTGAGTTTAAGGCAGCATAGAAATTATCTTTTTTTGGTACAACAGTACCTAAATATTTTTTTACAAGATCTGGATGTTCCTGAATTGCTTCCGATATTGAACAAAAAATAATTCCCTTTTTAGACAAGGTTTCTTTGAAAGTTGTAGCAACTGAAACCGAGTCCATTACAATATCAACTGCAACTCCAGCAAGTTTTTTTTGTTCATCAATAGATATTCCAAGCTTATCAAAAGTTTTTAAAAGCTCAGGATCAACCTCATCAAGACTGTCGTATTTTGCTTTAGTCTTTGGCGCAGAGTAATAAGAAATTTCCTGGAACTGAGGTTTTTTATATTTAACATTTGGCCATTCCGGTTCTTCCATTTTTTCCCAAGCTTCAAATGCGCTTAATCTCCAATCAGTCATCCACTTTGGTTCGTTTTTCTTTTCAGAAATTTTACGAACAATATCCTTATTAAGCCCAACAGGAAATGTTTCGGATTCAATTTCAGTTGTAAACCCGTATTGATATTCCTGTTGTTCTAATTCTTTTTTTAATTCTTCTTCAGTATATGCCATATCTTTTATAATGAGAAACTTTCACCACAACCACAAGTTCTACTTGCATTTGGATTAATAAAAACAAATCCTTTACCATTTAAACCACCAGAGTAATCAAGAGTTGTTCCAACTAAATACAAAAAACTTTTCTTATCTATTGCAATTTTGATACCATTGTCCTCAAAAATTTTGTCTGATTCTGAGGATAATTTATCAAATGTAAGCTCATATGAAAGTCCAGAACAACCACCACTTTTTACACCAACTCTAATAAAATCAACAGATGGATCATAACCATCATCTTTCATTAATTTGGCAGCTTCAATTCTAGCTTTGTCAGCAACTTTAATCATATTTTGCAAATATAACTCTTTAATAAACAATTATAATCTAAATTTGAATTTCATTTAAGTTCAATTATCATACCAAAACAGCATAACTATATGGAAGAAAAAGATCAAAAATTTACAAGTTTAGATCAAATTGGAGAATTTGGTTTAATTGATATTTTAACTCAAGGTTTTGACACAATTAATGATTCAACTATTCTTTCTGTTGGAGATGATGCAGCTGTTGTAGATTATGAAAATGAAAAGACACTTATTTCTACGGATATGTTAGTTGAAGGAGTTCATTTCGATCTTTCTTATTTTCCTCTCAAACATTTAGGTTATAAATCCATTGTTTCATCGATTTCAGATATATGCGCAATGAATGGTGTTTGTAATCAAGTCACAGTTTCTATTGCAGTTTCAAATAGATTTAATTTAGAGTCCTTAAAAGAATTATATTCTGGGATAAAAGTTGCTTGTAAAAACTACGGTGTAGACTTAATTGGAGGTGATACAACTTCTTCAAACAAGGGGCTAATTATCTCAGTTACAGCAATTGGAAAACCTAGTAAAAATGGCTTTGTTCAAAGATCTGGCGCAAATAATAATGATTTAATTGTTGTCAGTGGTAGTTTAGGGGGAGCATATCTTGGTTTACAAGTATTGGAGAGAGAAAAACAAGTTTTCCTTGTAAATCCTGAAAGTAAACCAGATTTGAGTAGTTA
>NZZF01000061.1 GCA_002702385.1 Flavobacteriaceae bacterium
ACTTCAACAATTTTTACTATGGATATTTATAAATCATTGATAAATAAACAAGCTAATGATGTAAAAATGGTTCAAGTTGGAAGATTGACTGGATTAATCGCTTTGATAATTGCAACATTAATAGCACCAAAACTCGGAAGTTTAGGTCAGGTTTTCCAATTNATTCAAGAGTATACTGGAGTTGTNAGCCCGGGAATTCTTGCAGTATTTCTNATGGGNCTTTTCTATAAAAAAGCAACAAATAANGCATCTATTTGGGGTGTTATTTCNTCAATTCCGATTGCGATGTATTTTAAAGTTGCNCCTAATGGATGGAGTGATTCTATATTTTTTGTGAANCTACCNTTTATGCATCAAATGATGCTAACATGTATTGGAACATTATTAGTAATCTACATTATCAGCAACTTAGAAAATAAAGGTGATGATCCAAAAGGAATTACACTATCTAAAAAGCTTTTTGAAACGGATAAAACATTTAATGTTGCTGCATTTTCTGTTATGCTTATAACAGCATTNCTTTATGCTTTATTTTGGTAAAAACTATGAGAAATTATATTCTTTTAATAAGTCTTTTATTACTTAATTCATGTACTGACAGNATCAATGATAAGCCCAATATTGTATGGATAACAACNGAGGACAATTCCATACACTATATGAATTTATACACTAAAGGTGGAGCTGATATGCCAACTATAAATAGTTTAGCTGAGGATGGTGTAGTATTTAATAATGCATTTTCTAATGCNCCAGTTTGNTCAGTNGCAAGAACNACATTAATTACTGGTNTTTATGCACCAAGTATTGGCACGCAATATCANAGAAAAATGCAGAAAGTAAAATTACCTACTGACATTAATCCATTACCTGTATATCTNAAGAAAAACGGATATTATACAACCAATAATTCTAAAGAAGATTACAATTTCATAAAAGAAGGTAAAATATGGAATGAGTCTTCAAATAAAGCTAGTTACAAAAANAGAAATGAAGGGCAACCTTTTTTTCATGTNCAAAATTTTCATAACACTCATGAAGGGAAACTTCATTTTAATAAGAAACAATTAGAAGAAGGATTAAAAAATAATGATTTAGATAGCATTATCCCATTTCCTTATCATCCAGACACTCCCACATTTAGATTTACTCAATCATTACTTCACTCACATCATCGTGATGTAGATAAACTAATTGGAGAGTTTATAGATGATTTGGAATCGCAGGGATTACTTGAAAATACATTCATTTTTTATTTTGGTGATCATGGTGGAGTCCTGCCAAGAAGCAAAGGCTATATTTATGAAAGTGGTCTACACGTTCCAATGGTTGTTAGAATTCCTGATAATTACAAAAAGTTATCTCCATTTAAACAAAACTCCAGAACATCGGCATTTGTTGATTTTGTAGATCTGGTTCCAACAGTTTTGTCCCTTGCAGGAATTGAGATTCCGAATAATTTAGATGGTACTCCTTTTATGGGTAAAAAAACTTCGAAAAAAATAATAGAAAATCAAGAAATAACTTTTGGTTATGCCGATAGATTTGATGAAAAATATGATCTCGTTAGATCTGTGAGAAAAGGAAAATATAAATATATAAGAAACTTTCAACCATTTAATATTGATGGATTATACAACTTTTACAGATATAAAATGCTTGCCTACAAAGAATGGTATAATTTGTTTAANGAAGGTAAATTAAACGATAAACAAAGTCAATTTTTTGAAAGCAGAATGCCCGAACATCTATACAATATTGAACTTGATCCTCATGAAGTGAATAATTTGGCTAACTCAGATGAACATCAGGAAATATTAATTGAACTTNGAAAAACTTTAAATGATCATCTTATATCTTCAAATGATTTAAGTTTCTTTCCAGAACCCTACTTTCTTGAAAATGGTATNTCTNANGTAACTGCTTTTAGTCAAAAAAATAAAGATCAAATTAAAAAGCTTTTAACTGTTTCGAATTTAGCTTTATCAAATTTTGATGAAGTATCAAATGAAATTGAAAAAATATTAGATGATGAAAACCCATGGGTTAGATATTGGGGATTAATTGTTTGCTCAAGCTTTGGTGAAAAAGCAATGAATTTTTCAGAGAAAATTGATTTCATTTTTCAAAATGATTCAGAAAATTTAGTAAAAATGAGAGCTGTCGAATTTATGTTGTTAAATAATATTAATATAAGCGAATCTAAGATAAACTCTCTTTTAAAGAGTGCAAAATCAGAATCTGAGGCTAACCTCATGTTAAACACATTAGCTCTTGTAAAAACTCAAAATCCTAATTTTAAATTAAATCTAAAAAAAGAGGTTTTTTCAGAAAATTGGATACCACCTAAAAGAGAAGAAAATGCTCTTGTAAATAGAAGAATGAATTACCTTACTAATAATGAGTAGTTCTTTTATGAAAAATCTCATTTATTTACTTTTCTCAACTTTTTTTATTTTCTCATGCAATAAAGAAAGTATAGAAAAACCTAATATAATTTTAATTGTTGCTGATGATTTAGGTTGGACTGATTTATCTTATATGGGTTCNAAATATTATGAAACACCTAATATTGATAACCTTTCTCAAAGTGGTGTTACATTTTTCAATGGATATGCATCTTCAGCGAACTGTGCTCCTAGNAGGGCATCTATGATGACAGGAAAATATCATCCAAGTCATGGAATATATACGGTGAGTCCGTCTGCTAGAGGATTGGATATTACTCGAAAAATTATTCCAACAAAAAATACTGAAAATTTAGATTTAGATTTTTTTACGATGGCTGAAATGCTTAAAAGTGAAGGTTATATCAACGGNCATATTGGAAAATGGCATTTAGGTCATCAAGGATATTATCCAAAAGATCAAGGATTTGATATTAATATTGGTGGATGGGAGTCTGGAAGTCCAAAAGGNGGATATTTCTCNCCNTATACTAANCCTAACTTAGAAAGTGGTCCAAAAGGTGAATATCTTACAGACAGATTAACCAATGAAGCAATAAATTTTATTGATGATAATAAAGAGGAGAGATTCTTTTTACACTTGTCTTATCACTCAGTTCACACTCCAATACAGTCAAAAAAAGAATATTCCAATTATTTTAAAAATAAATCTTCTGATGAAAACCATAATAGACCNGATTATGCTGGAATGATACGCTCGTTAGATGAAAACATTGGAAAAATTTTAGTTAAAATTGAAGAATTAGATTTAGAAGAAAATACTCTAATTATTTTTACTTCCGATAATGGAGGAATCAGAGCAATATCGAATCAATTTCCATTAAAGGCTGGAAAAGGTTCTTACTATGAGGGAGGAATTAGAGTTCCATTAATTTTTTCTTGGAAAGGAAAATTAGAAGCAGGTAAAAAATCATTTGAAAGAGTTAGTAATATTGATTTTTACCCTACAATCAAAAAAATAATAGGTCACGAAAATAAAAATTTGAAACTTGATGGTTTAGATTTAAATCCAATCTTTAATGGAAAAAAATTAAAAGACAGGTCTTTATTTTTTCATTTTCCTGTCTATTTAGAGGCATATAATGTTCAAAAAGATGATGGTAAAGATCCTTTATTTAGAACTAGACCTGGTTCAGTTATAATTAAAGGAGATTGGAAACTTCATCACTATTTTGAAGACAATGAATTAGAACTGTATAATCTTTCTGAAGATGTAGGTGAGTCTAAAGATCTAAGTAAGATAAATGAAGAAATAACAAATAGACTTTATGATGATTTAGAAAATTGGAGATCAGATAATAATGCGCCAATTCCTATAGAAAAAAACCCAAAATACAGTCAAAAATTTGTTGACAGCCTAATCATTTTAATTAATCAAAAAAAACTAAACGGAAGATTAAAAAATAATTTACTTAGAAATTTAAACAACTAGTAAGTAAATCTATCGGGATTTAATTTATTGTATTCATCATTAGCCAATAAACCATAAAACATTGGATCCATTAATGTACTTGACCATTTTTTAAATTTAAAATTTAAACTATCATAAATATTATTTTTTTGAGATTTTAAATTTGTTTGCTCTGAAATTTCATCTCTAAGATTATACAATGCATCTGTTTCTTTATTTTTAATAAACTTGAAGTCACCAGATCTAACAGCAGATCCTTCAATTCTTAATTTTGGATCGTTTTGCATAAAATTATTTCTCCAAAATAAAAACTCATGAGGGTCATTTTTATTATCACCTTTTAAAAAAGGGATAAGATTTACTCCGTGCAATTCATTTTTAGGTTTAATTTCTGGCGATGTTAATTCCTTTAGTGTTGCAAAAATATCAAGCGAAATTATTGGACTATCAAATACCTGCCCACCTTTAATCTCTTTTGGCCATTGCATTGCAAACGGCACTCTAATTCCACCTTCAAATAAATTACCTTTTTTACCTCTCAATTCACCATTGTCCGAATCTCCTCTCAATCTTCCTCCATTATCTGATAGAAAATAAA
The DNA here is from genome assembly GCA_002702385.1 of Flavobacteriaceae bacterium. Lineage (GTDB taxonomy): Bacteria > Bacteroidota > Bacteroidia > Flavobacteriales > Flavobacteriaceae > Eutrophosalina. The sequence continues at coordinate 4,478 of NZZF01000061.1, forward strand.
TAATTGTATTATCATATATACCTTTTTCCTTTAGTTTATTAATAATATTTCCAACACCATCATCTACTGCGCTGACCATTGCTGCATATGTTTTTCTGTCTTTTTGTTTGATATGATCGTATCTATCTAAATATTTTTGCGTTGCTTGCAATGGACCATGAGGAGCATTATAAGCTAAGTAAATAAAAAATGGATTTTCTGAATTTCTTTCTATAAAATCAACACTTTCTCTAGATAAGGCATCAGTCAAATACTCTTTTTCTTCTATTCTTTCTTCATTTCTTAAAAGTTTAGTTCTATAAGCTTGATTTTGACTTTTTACTTCAGTCTCATCAGCTAATGTCCACTCTTCAGAAAAATATCTGTGACCTCCAGTCAAAAAACCAAAAAACTCATCAAAACCTCGTTTTAATGGTCTTAAACTTTCATGTGCGCCTAAATGCCATTTACCAACAGCAAAAGTTCTGTAATTTGATAACTTAAGCATATCTGCCATTGTTTGTTCAGTTAATGGTAGACCCATATTCGGATCTTTTGGTGTAAATAATGGATTTTTACCAAAGCCAAATGTATCTTGATATCTACCTGTGATCAAACCTGCTCTGCTTGGTCCACACACTGGATAAGAAACATAACCTTCACTAAACAAAACACCATTTTTGGCAATACCATCAATATTTGGTGTAAAAATTTCAGTTGAACCATTAAATCCAACATCATTATAACCTAAATCATCTGTTAAAATCAAAATTACATTGGGAAGATTTTCACTTTTATTACAAGAAAAACAAAAAATAAGGATGATAATAAAGGCTTTTTTCATGTTAGTTGTTTTATGATTTTTAACAAATCTATAAAATATAATTCGTCAAAATTTTATCTAAACTTTTTCAATTATTCATTAATTATCTAATTAAAATCAGTTTTTATCCTAAAATTCAAAAAATTGTATTTTAATGTTGAATCAACTAAATTTAAGTGATAACTAACTAATACAATCAAGCTAATTATGAAAAATAATCTTTTTGCACTTTTACTTTGTGCTCTATTCTCATGTAACACAAGTGTTGATCAAAACAATCCCAATATTATAGTAATATATGCTGATGATTTAGGTTATGGCGATGTTAGTTCATATGGCGTTGGCACTTTAGAAACTCCTAACATAGATAAAATTGCTAACAATGGTGTAAGATTCACTAATGGGTATGCAAGTTCTGCAACATGTAGTCCTAGTAGATATGCATTGCTGACTGGAACTTATCCATGGAGGAATAAAAGAGCAAAAATTTTAACGGGTGCTAATTTGATTATTGACACATCAGAAATGACAATTCCTAAAATGCTTAAAACAAAAGGATATGAAACAGGTATTGTTGGTAAATGGCATCTTGGCTTAGGAAATACTAAAATAGATTACAATAAAAAAATTAGTCCAGGACCAAATGAGGTTGGTTTTGATCACAGTTTTATTATGGCTGACACTCAAGACAGAGTTCCAACTGTGTATATTGAAAACGGTTATGTTGTAAATCTTGACCCTAATGATCCTATTGAAGTTAATTTCAAAAACGATGATTATGGGTTACCTAGCGGAACTAAAAATCCTGAGTTATTAACTATGAAATGGCATCATGGGCATAATAAGGCTATAGTTAACGGAGTTCCAAGAATTGGATACATGAAAGGTGGTGAAAAAGCTAAATGGAGTGATATTGATATGGCTGATAAATTTTTAGATGAAGCAAAAAAATATATTGATAAAGTAAAGAATAAGCCTTTCTTTTTATTCTACACACTTCAACAACCACACGTTCCAAGAACACCACATCCAAGATTTGTTGGTTCATCTGGAATGGGACCAAGGGGTGATGTAATCAAAGAAGCTGACTGGTGTATTGGAGAATTATATAACCACTTGGAAGAAAATAATTTACTTGAAAATACAATTATTATTATTTCAAGTGATAATGGTCCTGTTCTAAATGATGGATACTATGATGACGCAGTTGAAAAACTTGGGGATCATACTCCTGCTGGAAAATTAAGAGGTGGTAAATACAGTTTATTTGAAGCTGGTACTAGAGTTCCATTTATAACATATTGGAAAGGGAAAACAAAGCCTCAAGTTTCAGACGAAATTGTTACTCAAATAGATTTTCTTAATTCATTTTCAACATTAGTTGGTTCTGATATTAATTCAAGTGATGGAGTTGATTTATCGGATGTATTTTTTAACAATAAAGGTGATGGAAGAGAAGAATTGGTTCTTGAAGCAACAACTAGAACTGCATTTAGAAGTGGTAATTGGGTTATGATTCCTCCTTATCCTGGACCTGCAAAGAATTACAATGTTGATATTGAGCTGGGAAATTCAAAAGAATATTTATTATTTGATCTTGAGAGTGATCTTTCTCAACAAAACAATTTAGCTAATTCAAATTCTGAAAAATTACAAGAAATGATAAGTAGGTATCAGGAAATTATTGGAAAAGAATCATCAAAAGTTGAACAGCTAATTTTAGAATAAATACTTTTTATTCGTCTGCTGGTCTTTCCCAGATTCTCTTACCATTGATATCATAAAGGTCACCTGTAGTCATATTGACTTTACGAAGACGTTGTTCCTCAAATTGTCTACCCAATCCTTCAGGTTTTTTTCTTGCACCGGCTATTCTAGCATCAATATGTGTTTTCAAAGAATCAATCACAGATTTATAAGCAGGATCATTTGCTAGGTTGATCATCTCTTTTTTATCATTATCATGATCATAAAGTTCATAACCGTGCTCTCCGCTTTCTCCCCACTTTGTTAATCTATACCTTTCTGTTTTGATTGAATAACCTTGTATTCCAGACTCACTAAAGTTTAAATTTCCGTGCTGAGAAGCTCTCCATCTAGTCAGAGCACTTTTTCTAACCTTGTGATTAGAATCCGTAAAAATTGACTTCAGACTTTTACCTACAACGTGAGATGGAGTTTCTATTTCAGTTAAATCCATCAATGTTGGATAAATATCAATTAATTCAACTGGTGAATTTGATCTAACACCTTTTTCAACACCAGGTCCAGAAAAAATTAATGGAACTCTGGTTGAGTTATCAAATAAAGTTTGTTTTTGCCAATGACCATGTTCACCCAAATGGTATCCATGATCAGATGTAAAAACTACAATTGTATTTTTATCAAGCCCAGTCTGTTTTAATTTTTTCAAAATTCTACCAACTTGTGCATCAACAAATGTTGTTGTAGCGTAATATGCCTCTTTTATTTCCTGAGCGAGTTTGAAATTAGATTTGTCATTAAGAATGCTTTGATCTTTTTTCCATCTTACTGACAGTGCTGCAGGCAAAGGAATTGTGCTTAAATATTCATCTGTACTACCATCATATGGAATTTCCATTTCATCCATATCATACATGTCAAAATACTTTTTTGGTGCAACATAAGGAGTATGGGGTCTATACATTCCAACTGCCAAAAAGAAATTTTTTCCATTTTTAGAAAATTTTTCTAATTGCTCGATTGCTTCTGTAGCTCCAATTCCATCTGTTTGTTCTTCATCGGTTCCATCTGCAGCAAGCCAACTTAATGTTCCTCCATATGCTCTTTTTCTGAGTGTATTAATTTTATATTCTTCTTCTTTATCTCTACCATATGGGTTGATTGTATAATCCCACGTAGAAATGTCATCCTGTCCCGAAGATCCTATAGTACCTGGATTCCCATAATGATATATTTTTCCAATTCTTACTGATGTATATCCTCTTTGACGATATCTTTGACCAAGTGTGACAACATCTGGAATTGTTTGTCTTAGATCAACATCTAATTTTGTGTGCATTGTTTGATCTGAATACATTCCAGTCATTAAAGAAACTCTTGAAGGTCCACATAAAGGAAATTGATTATGGGCATTTTCAAAAAGAATACCCTGGTTAGCTAATTCATCTATGTTTGGACTAATTACCTGAGGATGACCATACGATCCCAAATCACAATTAAGATCGTCTGTCATTATAAACAGAACATTTAAGTTTTCATTGTCATTTTTTTTTTCTTCAGTATTACAAGAAAAAACAAACAATATGAGTAACAATAATTTGTTAGTTGCTTTCATAACAAAAAATTACAAAATATTTAGGAAAAAATAAACTTACAATCTAAACTCGTGCTTTACCCAATCAACTTCCATAATCCATTCGCCCGACATGGGTGTATCAGTAATTTTAGCAAAATTTAAGATTGCAAACATTGGTTCTGGATAATTATCACCTAAACCTTCATTTCTATGGACTTCATTTCCATCAAGCCTATAAACCAAATCACTTCCCTCCCATTCAACAGAATATTCATGAAATTCAGTTAAAGAAACATCAACACCAATTCTATAACTCCACCAGTCACCTTTATCACAATCCCCAAGATTTTTAATAGCACCCGTTGTAAAATGATTGGGTTCGTAATCCCCATGATGTTCAAAAATATCTATTTCACCAGACCCAGTCATCGGCCAACAAATATTTTCATCTTCTTCTTGCACAGGCGATTCATTATTTTGTGCCCCTAAAATCCACCAAGCTGGAAACATGCTTTTCTGACTTTTTCCAACTACTCTTAATCTAGCAGTCCATTTTCCTTTTATATATTCTTTTCTGTTTTTTGAAGCAATTCTACCTGCTACATAATTAGTTTTGGGATGTTTATTTCCAAACTTATCAAGATTGTCACAATCATATTCTTCACCAATATTTATAACTTTTAATTTTAAAAGACCATCTTCAACCTTTCTAGTTCCAAAATTACCATCAGGCACATAGCATTGTTTTTCATTATTTACCCAAATTCGCTGATCTTGCCAGTTTTCATTATTGAAATTATCAAAATCATCAAAAAAATCAACTTTCCATATATTGGAAGTTTTTTCTTTATTATTAGATTTAAAACAAGATGATACAGCTAATGTTATAATTATTATCAATAAAATTTTTATTTTTTTCATCACAATTAATCTTTTACAAATTCAAATTCAATTTCTTCTAGAGATTTACCTTTAGTTTCTGGCAAAATTTTAAGTAAAATAAATACACCAATTAGAGCTATTGAACCATATATAAAAAAGGTTATGGCACTACCCAAGTTTGAAATTTCCCAAGGAAATATTTGTTGAATTGTCCAACTCGTAAATGAATTTACAAAGCCCACAACCCCAATTGCCAGTCCACGATATTTATTTGGAAATAATTCGGATAACATCACCCACATTACTGGTCCTAAAGAGAAAGCAAAACAAGCGATAAAACCTATGATTCCAGCTAAAACAAGAAATGCATTAATTTTTATAGCAGCTTCAATAATTTCTCCCTCCATCTTTGAGAAATCTCTATTTCCTATTATTTCTTTTAAGTCATTTTTAAAACTAACATCGTCGAAATAAATTTTATTTTCAATTTCTTTATTACCATTTAACTTTTCAATATTCAAAGTCATTATATCGCTGGAAGTTAACTTATACTCTGCTTTACTAAATCCATATGCACAAATAAGTAAGCTAATAGCAATTCCTGACATTCCAGTAATTAACAGTGGTCGTCTACCTAGTCTGTCTATAGCATACATAGCAACAAGAGTGAATAAAACAGTGGTTAGACTTAAAAATATTCCAGAAAAAAAGGATGCATCAGTTCCAATTCCAGTTTGTTTGAATATAGATGTAGCATAAAAATATATAGCATTTATACCAGTAATTTGCTGTAATATTCCAAGAGTTAAACCTACAATCATAATAAATCTCAGTGATGGTTTTAGAAGTGTTTTAAGAGGGACTTTCTTAGATTTTACATTACTTTTTACGGATTGTTTAATTGAATCGAATTCAATTAAATATTTTGATTTTCCATGTAATTTTTCAAGAACAGATTTTGATTCGTTTATAAATCCTCTAACATATAACCATCGAGGGCTTTTAGGAACAAAGTATAAAGCAAAAAAATATAAAATTGCAGGAATAAACTCAACTCCTAACATCCATCTCCAAACATTATTATCATTTAAAAAATTTGATCCTGAGCTATTATATTCATTAAAAAAATAATTACTTAGAAAAGCAGCAAAAAATCCTAAGACTATATTTAATTGTTGAATTGAGACCAAACGTCCCCTATTCTGAGCATTAGAAATTTCAGCTATATAAGTTGGAGCTAAAATTAAAGCAGTTCCGAATGCAATTCCACCAATCATTCTAGATAAATATAAAGTCTCATAGGAAAAAGAAAAAGCTGATGTAATTGCTGAAAAAGAATATAAAAAAGCAACAACAATTAAAATCTTTTTTCTCCCAATCAAATCACTTAATCGCCCTGCAACAAGCATCGCAATCATCGCTGCAAATGATGGAGAACTAACAACCCATCCAGTTTGAATATCATTTAAATTAAATTCAGGACCAACATAACTCATAACTCCGGAAATTATTCCCGCATCAAATCCAAATAAAAATCCACCTAAGGATACAACAAATGATATGAATAAAACATTTTTTTTCATAAAAATTACATTGATTTAAAAGCTGATTATAAGAATTATATCTAAATATAAAATATCTATTTTTTTTATTCCAGTTATATAAAAAAAATTATAAAAATTTATTAGATTGTAAGCTATTGATTTAGAATAAAAATGAGTAATAAATACATTGACTTTGATACATTAAAATTCATGCTCTATGACGTTCATGGACTTGAAAAAATGTTAGATAAAAAAAGATTTGAAGATTATAATAAAGAAACTGTAGATATGTTTCTTGAATCCATTAAGGACTTCTCAGACAGAGAACTATTTCCTGTTTTTAAGGAAATGGATGAAAAACCTGCTTATTATAAGGATGGTAAAATTCATGTTCATGATAAGGTTAAAACCTTGATGCATCAAGGCGGAGAAATGGGTATTATATCTGCTTCTTTTGACTACAAAGATGGAGGAATGCAAATGCCATTGATTGCTCATACTGCTGCAATTTTTATAATGGAAGCAGCCAATAATCATCTGCCAGGATATGCAGGATTAACTCAAGGTGCAGCAGAACTAATCATTCACTTTGCAAATGAGGAGCTAAATAAAAAATATGTTCCCAATATGCTGAGCGGAAAATGGGGAGGAACTATGTGTTTGACTGAACCACAGGCTGGAAGTTCACTTTCAGATATTATCACAAAAGCAAATAGAACTGATGAAGGTTATTTCAATATTTCAGGTCAAAAAATATTTATTTCTGCTGGTGACAACCACTTTACTGAAAATGTAGTCCATCTACTTTTAGCAAGAATTGAGGGTGCTCCTGCCGGAACCAAAGGTATTTCCTTATTCGTCGTTCCTAAAAAAAGACCCAATAATAATGGATCTCTAGAATATAATGATGTAAGTACACTTGGTGATTTTCAAAAAATGGGTCAAAAAGGATATTGTACTTCTCATCTTGGATTTGGAGACAATGATGATTGCAGAGGATGGCTTGTTGGAGAGGAAAATAAAGGTCTTTATTACATGTTTTTAATGATGAACGCTGCTAGAATAGCAGTTGGAAGGGGTGCTTCAGCAATTGCTACAGCAGCTTATAACGCATCCTTAAATTATGCAAACGAAAGACCTCAAGGCAGAAAATTGTCAAGTGACGGAAAGAAAAATCCAGATGAAAAACCTTCATTAATTATTGAACATCCTGATGTGAGAAGAATGTTATTATTTCAAAAATCAATGTCAGAAGGTTCTCTATCATTAGTTTTATTAGCAGCTAAATATTATGATTTAGAAAATACAGCAGAATCAGATAATGAAAAGCATAAGTACAAAACTTTACTTGAAATGATAATTCCAGTTGTAAAAACTTATCCGTCTGAAGCAGGTAATATTTCTGTTAGCAATGGAATTCAAGTTCTTGGCGGATATGGATACTGCTCAGATTTCATATTACAACAATACTACAGAGATATTAGAATAGCTTCTATATATGAAGGTACAACCGGAATTCAATCTCAAGATTTACTGGGTAGAAAAATAACCATGGATAATGGAAGAGGGTTGGAATTATTAACAGCTGAAATATTAAAGTGTATTTCTAAAGCAAATAATTACAATAATTTAATAGAGTATTCTGAAAAATTGAATGAAAAAATCGGCTTAGCTCAAAAAGTATTAAAAACATTAATGCCTTTGGCTATTAAAGGCGATTATGAAAGATTTTTAGCTGATGCATCTATTTTCATGGAATTTTTTAGTCTAATAATTGTATCATGGACATGGCTTAAAATTGGTATAAAATCAAATGAGGAGTTAGAAAAAAATAACTATACAAAAAGCTTTTTAAAAGGCAAATTAGAAGCGATGAAGTATTTCTTCTCATATGAACTTCCAAAAACTAATGGTCTTGCTGAAATAATGATGAATATGTCTGATATTACAATCAAAAAAGAAGAGGATTATATCAACTAAAAGACCTTTTCTTTTATTAATTTTGTAATATTAAAAACACAACTATGGTTTTCGACATTGAAATGATTAAAAAAGTTTATTCTTCAATGAAGGATAAAGTTGATCATGCAAAAAAAATATGTGATCATCCATTAACTCTTTCTGAAAAAATACTATACTCCCACCTTTGGAATAATTTGGATAAACCCTTCTTGAGGGGAGTTGATTATGTAGATTTTGCACCTGATAGAATTGCATGTCAAGATGCAACCGCTCAGATGGCCCTTCTTCAATTTATGCAAGCAGGAAAAAGTAAAGTAGCAGTTCCAACTACTGTTCATTGTGATCATTTAATTCAAGCAAGAATTGGTGCTGGACCTGATTTACAAGAAGCCATCAATACTAGCAACGAAGTTTTTAATTTTTTGGAGTCTGTCTCAAATAAATATGGAATTGGTTTTTGGAAACCAGGAGCTGGTATAATTCATCAAGTTGTGTTAGAGAATTATGCATTCCCTGGTGGTATGATGATTGGAACAGATTCTCATACTGTTAACGCTGGCGGCTTAGGGATGGTAGCTATTGGAGTTGGAGGTGCAGATGCTGTTGATGTAATGGCAGGAATGGCTTGGGAACTAAAATTCCCAAAATTAATTGGAGTAAAATTAACTGGAAAATTATCTGGATGGACTGCAGCTAAAGATGTTATTCTAAAAGTTGCAGGTATATTAACTGTAAAAGGTGGAACAGGTGCAATCATTGAATATTTTGGTCCTGGCGCTAAAAATTTATCATGTACAGGAAAAGGAACCATTTGTAACATGGGAGCTGAAGTTGGAGCAACAACATCTACTTTTGGCTATGATGAATCAATGGAAAAATACTTAAGAGCAACCGATAGAGATCAAATAGCAGATGAGGCAAATAAAATAAAAGATTATCTAACTGGAGATCCAGAGGTTTATGAAAATCCAGAAAAATATTTTGATCAAGTGATTGAAATCAATCTTTCAGAACTTGAACCTCATATTAATGGCCCTTTCTCACCTGATATTGCTACACCTGTAAGTAAAATGGCTGAAACATTAGAAAAAAATAATTGGCCAAGAAAAATTGAATGGGGATTAATTGGTTCATGTACGAATTCTTCTTATGAAGATTTATCAAGAGCTTCCTCAATAGCTGATCAAGCATTAAATAAGAATTTATCGACAAAAGCATTCTTTGGAATCAATCCAGGATCTGAACAAGTTAGATATACTGCTGAAAGAGATGGATTTTTAGATATTTTTGAAAAACTTGATGCTAAAGTCTTTACCAATGCTTGCGGCCCATGCATTGGACAATGGGCAAGAGAAGGTGCTGATAAACAAGAAAAAAACTCAATCATTCACTCTTTTAATAGAAACTTTGCTAAAAGAGCTGATGGTAACCCTAACACTCATGCTTTTGTAGCATCTCCTGAAATTGTAGCAGCTATAGCTATTTCTGGTGATTTAGGTTTTAATCCTGAAACTGATTCATTGGTTAACAACCAGGGTGAGGAAGTTAAATTAGAAGAACCCACTGGCTGGGAGTTACCTCCTAAAGGGTTTGAAGTAGATGACAGGGGTTATATTGAACCAGACGAAGATGGATCTAATGTTGAAGTTGTAATTAATCCAGAATCCAAAAGATTGGAAAAATTAGAACCTTTTGCCCCTTGGGATGGAAAAAATATAACTGGAGCGAAACTTTTAATTAAAGCATTTGGTAAGTGTACTACTGATCATATATCTATGGCAGGTCCTTGGCTTAGATATAGAGGTCATTTAGATAATATTTCCAACAACTGTTTAATTGGTGCTGTAAATGCATACAATAAAAAAACAAACTTTATAAAAAGTCAACTGGATGGTGAGTATGGTGGAGTTCCTGAAATTCAGCGTGAGTATAAGAAAAATAATATTTCTACAGTTGTGGTAGGTGACCATAATTATGGTGAGGGATCTTCAAGAGAACATGCTGCCATGGAACCTAGGCATCTTGGTGTTAGAGTAGTTATTGTAAAATCTTTTGCAAGAATTCATGAAACAAATTTAAAAAAGCAAGGTATGCTAGCATTAACTTTTGACAATGAATCAGATTATGATTTAATCCAAGAAGATGATACTTTCAACTTTATTGATCTTAAAAATTTCAGTCCAGGTAATCAAATTACAATTGAATTGGTTCATTCAGATGGTTCTAAAGATATAATCAAAACTAACCATACCTACAATTCACAGCAAATTGAATGGTACAGAGAAGGATCTGCATTAAATCTAATAAAAAAAGGGGCATAAACCCCTTTTTAAAATAATTAGATAATTCTCTTTTAATTATTCTGTAGCAGCTGCAGCTTGAGCTTCTTCAATACCTGCAGTCATTTCGACTGTATCATAGTGATGATATTCTTCAATAATTCTACCATCATCTCCCCATTTAAATCCAATATGAGCAGGTAAATTGATAGTATTACCTGTTAATTTACTAGTTGCATTCCATGTAAACCAAGTCTGCGTGATTATAGCTTCTGGATACTCAGCTACGGCAGGATAAGTTGTAGTTTCAACCCATGGACCTAAATCACTACCACCTTCTTCTCCAAAAGTCATAGTTATATCATAAGTTGCATGTTGCGCTTCAAGTAAAGGAATAAGATCATCTTGAGTTATAGCATTTCTACTATTTAAAAAAATCTTAATATCAGGTGACCATAAAGATTTTAAGCCATCCATATTCTGATCTAAATAATTTTGATAGTGTGCTCTAATAGCATTTGATTTTTCATCATCAAATGTAACTTGAACACCTGTTGATGTACAGCTAATAAATAATGCTGCAAAAAATAATAATAAATAATTTTTCATGATTTTGATTAGTTAGCTAACTAATTTATGAAAAAAAAAATTGAAAAAATTATGTAAAGCTTAATAGCCCCACATATCAAGTTCAAAGTCAAGAATTTCTTTTTTAATTCTTTCTGATTCAAGAATAACTCTTAACTGGTGTTGTTTATTAGATTCACCAGGTCTTTTTTGTATGTAATCAGCAATTTCTCTATCTCCATATACATTGTCATATTTATAAATGAATGAGCTAAATCTTCTATTGACTAATAAATCATCAAAAGATATTCTATTGTTGTTGTTTTTATCATTAAAGACTTCATGCTTAGCTAAAATCTCTCTAATTGACGGATACCATATCCAAAAGTAACCTTGTTCTTTTCCAAATTCCTTAAGGTTTCTGCCATATGGTTGAATACCTAATAATCTATATTTCATTTCTGAATGAAGCTTATCAAAATACCAAACACCTTTAATTCTATATCCAGTTATATCAGAAGACTGAGCAAAAGTTTGAGGTCTTGAATCTCCAGGTGTATATTTACTACCATAAAAATCCATAATTTTTGATTGTCCAGTTATTCTATTATTTTCAAGAAAATTATCATTTCTAACATCAAAAACTTCATCAATGGTACCATTTTCAATATTCTCACGAATTATTTTCCATAAAGACTTTCTAGTATCAGTATACTGTTCATCATTTACAGGAAATAATAATGGAAAATTTAATTTTTCATTTAAGTCAATGTATTCATAAACAACTTTTGACCAAAGAATATCTTTTTCATCTATTTCAGGATATTCTAAAAATGTAGGATTAATTTTATCCATTGAACTGCTTACACCAATCTCGGAGGGATTTTTTGCATTAAGTAAGTTGCTTTGCGAAAAAACTTCACTGGAAATCAACGAAACAATTAAACTTATAAAAATTAACTTTCTCATTTTATTTATTCAATAGTTAAAACAAAAGGTTCAACATTTGTAGGTGATTTTAGATCACCGTCAATCTTAGTTGCTTTAAGAACTGTTAAGGTTACACTTGAACCTCTGTTAGCTCCTCTAATATCTCTCATAGCTTCATTACTATTTTGAATTTTATTACCCTGGACTGTTCTCGTAGGTAAATTACCAACAGTTATTTGAAAGGTTTCAACGTTAATATCATAGTCATATAAAAATCCAGGAGGTTTTTCACCTCTTACAGTTCCATATAAAAGAGCATCTTTAGAAATCTTGCTAGAATTTATATAATTTATATCCTTTCCACCAACTCTTTCGAATATCGAACCTCTACCTGGAGGAGCATCTTCGACTCTAAAATTTAATACACTAGTCAAGGTTTCATTATTTGCTCTACCTGAAACAATTACATCCATACTAGAAACTCCTGCATTGGGTGCAGCAAAAAATCTACTTCCATTTTTTAAAACACTACCATTTTTACCATTGACTCTAATAGATGATAAATCAGCAATTCCAGGAAATGCAACTTTAATTTCATTTCTTAAGCCTATGTAAAATACTTGCATGTTTAATGGTGATACTATTGCATCATTAGGTTTATTTATAACATAAAATTTTTGGTCAACACCTAAACTATCAATTTCTCCATCCGCTTTAAAGATTAAGAATCCTGTTATATTTTTAATTCCAGGTGTGGAAAATCTTTTATCTAAAACTATTTTACCATTGACAATGCTAAACTCAGATTCTTTTAAATCAATTCCATCAATTTTAAGATCAACAATATCTGGTTTAAAGCTTGAATCTGTTCTTCCTACAACAACTGCTGCATCGACTGTTGAATTTGTATAATAAGCAGATTGAGTTGTCTCTAAAAGAGTATCAGTATTATCAAGACTTAATTTTCTATCCTTAGTTTTACTGGTTAGTGAATTTAAAATCTCATATTCAACAGCTCTTATGTCAGATTGGATTTTAGTAAACTTTGAAAGAGATGCTATCAAAGGAAATCCTTGATAGTTATATTCTAACCAAGGTTGATAATTACCATCAGCATTTAAAACATCATCACTATAATTAAATCTACTTTCAAGATTTGAGATTGCAGAAGCAAAACTATAATTAGATTTTATAGTTCTTTCGTCTCTGGAAATGATTGAATCTAAAACAGCTGTTACGTTTGTTTTAAAAGATGAAAAATAGGTTACAAACTCTGCTCCTTTTTCTGAATTTCCATCACCTTTAAAAAACAGTTCATCTAAATCAACAGACTTATCCATAATTTGATAATCAACCATTGTAACTTCTGTTTTTTCACCATCCTCATTTTTTACTGAAACATTTGTCAAATAGTTGTTTTTATCAAGTGAAATCAGAGAATCTTTTAAAATTTGAATGTAAGACCAATAATTATCAGTCAAGTCACGGAGTTTAGGTAACTCATCAGATGGAATCTTATAATAATCTTGGTTACTATTTAAATCAATTGTTGTATATAAATCATCAATTGAGGATTTTAATTCAGCAGTTGACTTTTCCATGTCTTCACTCAAAATACCTAAAGTTCCTAAAACTTCTTTACTAATATTTAGAGCCAACATAGCGATAAACACCAAATACATCATGTTTATCATTTTTTGTCTAGTATTTACTTTTTCAGCTGCCATTATTATTTGTTCATTCCTTCGAGCATAGCTGCATATTTAGCATTCAACTCATTAATTGTTGCTTTCATTTTTGTTAATTCTTCACCAAGTCCATCGGGAATATTCATCGATTCCGTTGATGCATTAACTTCAGATAAAGTAGTATTCAGCGAGTCATATAATTTATTTATGTCACTAAGTTTAGATGAAGCATCAGAAAGGTTAGAGCTATAATTAGTCATGTTTTCACTGATATCATCTGGCACAGCCAAAGCTGAAGTAGCTTTTGCAGCCATTGACAGGTTGTTGTTTAATGCAGTTAGTCCAGAAACTGTTTGATCAACTGCTGATTGAAGATTTTGTGTTTCAGCTTCGATAGTTTGCAATCCTTTGTCCTCTACGGATGAATCTCCAGTTAAATAACCTTGAATACCAGCAATAGCAAAAATAATTGCCTCAGTTACAAGACCAACAGAAAGCATCAAGTTACCTGTTATTGGACCAAGGTCTGCATGAGTAATTTTTAATAATGCACCAATGATTACAACTGAAGCACCAACACCAAACATTAGTTCAATAACGTTTTCCGGTAAGAATTTCTTTTTTGATTTCATAATTAATTTTAATTAAAATATTTTATTTGGATTTTCTTGAAAACCTACATCTTCACCTAAATAACTTTGAACAGTTCTAAATCCAATGTATGATCTTTTTTTATTTTGATATTCATAATCTCTAGTGGAAACTTTTAAAAAATGAGCTACATCTTTCCACGAACCACCTCTCACAACTTTTCTTTGATTATCTTCAGATCCTTCAACATTAGGGTTTAAACCAGCAACAAAATCATTAGCTCCTTTCTCAAAATTTGAATCAGTCCATTCAGCAACATTTCCAGACATATTATATAATCCATAATCATTTGGCCAATATGATTCAGCCTCAGCAGTATACAAAATTTGATCAGCTGCATAATCACCTCTTTCTGGTTTAAAATTTGCTAAAAAACAACCTTTATCATCGTACGTGTATGGACCTCCCCAAGGATATTCTGCTCTTTCAATACCACCCCTTGCCGCATATTCCCACTCAGATTCAGTAGGTAATCTGTATCTACTATCTAACTGAATATCTTTCTTTCTTTTTCTGTTATGTTGATTTTTATAAAATGTTCTCCAATTGGCAAAAGCTTTTGCTTGCTCCCAAGAAACACCAACAACTGGATAATCAGAGTATGCATCATGCCAGAAATAATCATTGTGCATTGGTTCGTTGTAACTATATTCAAAATCTTTATACCAAACTGTAGTGTCTGGATAAACTTCAATCTCTTTATAATCACTCCACTTATTTTTTTCAATATCAAATTCTCTAAAACTATATTTAATTCTTTTGGTTTTAAAAGCTCTTAATCCATTTGGAGTTGAATCAGCAGGAATAAAATATCCTTCATAATCATCTAATAAGTCAGGGCCTATTCCTCCCTCTAGAATAGCTGCATAATTAGCATCAAGATAATCTGACCTTTCCCATGGAATTTTATTATCCCAATTTAAACGATATGTAGATTTATCATCAATGTCAAGGAAACCTAAACCATTTTCTTCTAAATATTCTTGATAAGCTGTTTTTTCTTCACCATCATCAATTCTATTATATACTGGCATAAAGTCCCATAATGGGTCATCTTCTGTGATATCTTCACCAATTTTTTCATAAGCGGCCTTAGCAATTTCATGTCTAACTACAGAATCTCTAACCCAATTCACAAATTGTCTGTACTCGCTATTAGTAATCTCTGTTTCATCCATGTAAAATGCTTTAACAGAAACAGTTTTTAAAGTTGGATTTTGATCTAATGCAGCATTAGGATTAGATGGTCCCATAGTAAAAGATCCAGAGGGTATTAAAACCATACCGTTAGGTTGTGTTGGAAAAAATTTACTGGACTTAACACCAACTAATTCACCTCTATCATTCTTGGAACAGGAAACAAAAAGGAGAAAAGAAGCAAGAACAAAAAATATTTTTTTCATGTGTTTAATTCTTCTTTTTTTAAAAAGTTGGACCCTAAAATAACACTTTTGGTTTAATTTCATGTAATCTTATTCTTTAATCTTTTTATGATTCTTTCAGAAATAATTGAATTTTGTGATAATTTATAGTCATTTTCTGAACATGCTATTATGTCTTTTTCAATTTTTACTATACTATCATCGCTAATATATTCTACCCACCAACGATCACTTATTTTATTTTTATAAAATTTTAAATTATGTCCATCAATTTCGGTATGATAATAATTAAAATCAGATTCATTTGAAAAATCCTCATTATATCTGTTATTATAACCATCTATCGTATACCAAACCATTTCAGAGAGAACAGAATTACATTCTATTGTGCTTTTCACATTAGTGTATCCTACAATTTTCATGCTAGAACTTATTCCAATATAGCGAGATAAATTACAAGCTTCATAAGCACTAAACCCATTTGAAGAGGTTAGTTTATAATTTATAACATTTGATTGAAGAGCTTCGAGACTAAAATTAACTATGTTTGAATTTCTAAGTATTGGTTCGGCTTCCTTAATTTCTGAACGTAAATCACCAAGACTCAATAAGTCAAATTTGATTTTCTTAACTAAATCAATTTTTTCTGTAGAGTTTAAATGTCTCAAATATCCTAAGTTGCAAAAAAAGTTTAGTTTAAGTTTTTCACTTAATATTAAATCAGACAAATAATTGTTTTTATCTGAATCATTTTCTGAATTTATACCTAAAATTTTGTCAATTGAAACTAAGTTTAAAAAATTATGTGAATCATTTAAAGAATATGAAAACAATTTCAATAAACTAGAATTTCCACCTATGCATATTATGAGTATTCCTAATGAAGATAGTTTTTGTACAATTTCTTTAATAGCGAAGTTACTATCTGAATCACTATGACCATTTTTAAATCTGCCAAGATCTATAATACTTGAATTCCAATCTCCACAGTGAAGTGAATAAAATCTATTTCTGAACTTCTCTGACTCTAATTCATTATTTAATGTTAAAATAGCTATACCAGGTGAATTTAGTTCAAATTCATCAACACCATAAATTTTTATTTTTCGGGATATACTGGAATTTTCTAGCTTTTCTCTAAGATCTAGATTTGTTTGACTAGGTGGATTAAAATATTGTTCAAACAATTTGTATTCTATTTTTTTAAAAAATCTTTTGCCTTAACTAGATCGATACTATTTGGATCAATAGTTTTAGGAATTTGAATTTTCTTTTTTCCCTTAATTACAAATACCTTCCCCCATCTTCCTTTTTCGATAGTTATTTTTTCTTCTGGCCAATTTTTAATAATTTTTTCTTTTTCTTTTTTGATTTTCTCTTCAATCAATTCAATACAATCTGATTCTGTTAAGTTATCAAAATCATATTTCTTATTTACATTAATAAATATATTATTCCATTTAATATATGGTCCAAAACGTCCTTTTCCTTTGGAAACTCCATGATCTTTATAAATCAAGATTGGTTTTTCACTTTCGTTTTTTTGTTTAATCAATTCTATTGCATTTTCAAATGAAACTTCAAATGGAGACTGACCGTTAGGGATTGATATAAACTTTTTTCCAAATCTCACATAGGGGCCATATCTACCAATATTGGCCTCTACTTTTTCATCTTGATAGTCACCTAAGTAGATTGGTAAATCAAAAAGCTTTAATGCCTCTTCAAAAGTTATTTTACTAATTAATTGATCAGGTAATAAACTTGCAAAAAGAGGTTTTTCCTCATCATCGTTTTTTCCTATTTGTGCCAATGGTCCAAATTTACCAAGTTTAACACTTAATTGTCTTCCTGTTTTTGGATCTTGACCTAAAATTCTTTCACCAGTTTCTCTTTTGGCATTTTTACTGACATCCTCAACTTTGGAGTTAAATGGACTATAAAAACTGTCAATTATAGATTGCCAATTCTTCTCACCTTTTGCAATAGAATCAAAATCATCTTCTACCGATGCAGTAAAGTTATAGTCAATAATATTTTTAAAGTTATTTGTCAAAAATTCATTAACTAGAACTCCAACTTCACTAGGAACCAACTTACCTTTATTAGATCCATAATTCTCTGTAATACTATTTTCAGCAATTTTCTCTGAAATAAGATATTGTACTAACTTTCTTTTTGTTCCAACAGAATCCCCTTTAAAAACATATTTTCTGTTCATTATTGTAGAAATAGTCGGAGCGTATGTTGAGGGCCTACCAATACCTAACTCTTCAAGTTTTTTAACAAGAGTTGCCTCAGAAAACCTATATGGTGCTTTCGAAAATGATTGAGTTACTAATATATTCTTACAATCAAGCTTATCACCTACTTTTAAATCAGGTAATAATTCTTCATTATTTTCATTATCACCATTATTATCTTTTCCTTCAATATATAATTTTAAAAACCCATCAAACTTAACAACCTCACCATCTGTTTGAAACCAATCATTATGGTTAGAAGATTTAATTTTAATTACAGTCTTATCTAATATGGCATTAGACATTTGAGATGATACAGTTCTTCTCCAAATTAACTTATATAAATTTGTTTGATCTGCATCAAGCAGAAGGTTGTCTTTTGAAAAATCAGTTGGTCTGACTGCTTCATGCGCTTGTTGAGCATTTTTTGTTTTATCCTTAAAATTTCTTTGAGAGAAATATTTTTCACCAAATTTTTTATTAACTGTTTCTTTTATTGCTTTGATAGCTTGATTAGATAAACTTACACTATCTGTTCTCATGTATGTAATGTGTCCTTGCTCATATAGTTTTTGAGCAGCTGACATAGTTCTAGAAACTGAAAATCCTAATTTTCTTGATGCTTCTTGCTGTAAAGTAGAAGTCGTAAATGGTGGTGTTGGTTTTTTTTCAATAGGGTTTTTAGTAACTGAATCAACAGTAAAATTAGAGTCTAGAAAACCATTTAAAAAAGAATCAAATGAATCATCTCTATTTACACTTTTTAAATATCTAGATTTCAGTGATTCTCCAGAAATACTGTTAAAAAAAGCTACTGTCTTGAAAGACTCTTGAGGATTAAAATCACTAATTTCTTTTTCACGTTCAGCAATTAATCTTAGAGCTACAGACTGAACTCTTCCAGCTGAAAGCCCTCCTTTTACTTTTCTCCATAGTATGGGTGAAATTTTATAACCAACTAATCTATCTAAAATTCTTCTTGCTTGTTGAGCATCAACAAGTGATTTATCTATTTTTCTTGGATTTGTGATTGCTTTTTTGATAGCATCTTCAGTAATTTCTCTAAAAACTATTCTTTTAGTTTTATTTTCATCTAACTTTAATGATTCCTGTAAATGCCATGCAATGGCTTCACCCTCACGATCTTCATCACTTGCTAACCATACAGTTTCAACATTTTTAACTTCACTCTTTAATTTCTTAACTATATCTTTTTTTTCTTTAGATACTATGTATTTTGGCTTGAAATTATCTTCAACATTAATTCCAAGTTCACTTGATGGTAGATCAGAAATATGTCCATTACTTGAAACCACTTTAAAATCTTTACCTAAAAATTTTTCAATTGTTTTAGCTTTTGCTGGTGATTCTACTATAACTAGATTTTTGGACATTACAAGAATTTTAGGTTCACAAAAGTATACGTTTTTTTAAAACTCAATATTTAATTTTATAATTTTGGAATCTCTTAACAAAGAAACCTCAGCCTTATCACCTTTATTAAATTTTGATAAAGTCTCCATGTACGACATCATATCATCAATAGAATAATCATTAATCTTAATGACTATATCTCCCTTTATAATTCCTCCTTTTTCAGCAGGCTTATCAGCTGACACACCGTCAATTTTCATTCCCTTCCCATCAAATAAATAATCAGGCATAACACCTAATGTAACATTAAATTTTGGAGACATTCTACTGCTTTGATCATTCGTTTTAAAAAATTTTAATTTCCCATTATCATTTAAATCTAGAATTAAATCTAAAATATATTTTGATATTTTATCTAGACCATCATAATTTATTAAATGATAATCATCTCCTGGTTTGTGATAGTCAGAATGTTGTCCAGTGAAGAAATGCAATACTGGAATATCATTTAAATAGAATGAAGTATGGTCTGAAGGGCCTTGACCAGATTCATTTTCAGTTAATTTAAAAATAGTATTATTTGATTTAATTGTCTGTTTAAAAATTGGAGAGGTTCCAGTTCCATAAACCGCAAGACTATTTTCCTTATTAAGTCTTCCAACCATATCAAAATTAAACATATAATTTATAGATTTTAAATCAAGAGTTGGGTATTTATTAAAGTAATTTGATCCTAAAAGACCTAACTCCTCAGCTCCAAAAGCAATGAACAAGTAGTTGTTTTCATTAAGTTCACTTGACAATGGTCCATGAGGACTTAATTTTTTTGCGAGATCAATCATTAAAGCAACTCCACTTGCGTTATCATCAGCTCCGTTATGAATTTCTTTTATTGTACTAAGTGAACTTGAATTTCCATAGCCTAGGTGATCAAAATGAGCACCTATCACAACTGTATTTGATGATTTATTGTCAATAAACCCAATAACATTTAGGGATTCTAATTTATTTTTGGAATCAGAATCTAATGATGGTTGTTGATGGGGATTACTACTTTTATTGAAATTAAAATATTGGAAAAATCCATCATCTCCCTTAGGTTCAAGTCCGATTTGTTCAAATCTTGATTTTATAAATTCAGCTGCTCTTTTTTCACCATCAGTTCCAGCTTCTCTTCCTTCAAAGCTATCATCAGATAAAGTTTTGATATCGATTTTAATACTATTTTCATACTCATAATTCTGAGTACATGAAATAAATAATAATAAAAAAAATATTTTAATCAATGCTTTCATTCTTTTTAATTTAAATTTGCGCAAAAATAAAAAAACAAATAAGATGAATAGATTGTTTTTGCTTCTTGCTGTATTGCTCAACTCCTGTGCCAAACAAAATAATGATTTAATTAAACCAGAGGAAAAAAATTTTAAATCTTTAAAACAATTGACTTTTGGAGGAGATAATGCAGAAGCATATTGGAGTTTTGATGACAAAAGAATTGTATTTCAATCTAACAATCCTAAATGGGGTTTAGAATGTGATCAAATGTTTGTAGCTGATTTTAATGAATCGTTTGAAAACGAAATTCCAAACATGATAAGTACTGGAAAAGGTAGAACTACATGCTCTTATTTTATACCTAACAATAATATTATTTACGCCTCAACTCATGAATTTAATCATTTATGTCCTGAAACTCCATTAAGAGTTGATGGAAATTATGTTTGGCCGATTTATAATACATATGATATTTACGAAGCCGACACAGATGGAAATATAATAAAAAAATTAACTGATAGTCCTGGATATGATGCTGAGGCCACAGTTTCACCAAAAGGTGATAAAATTGTATTTACCAGTGATCGATCTGGAGATTTAGAACTATTTACAATGAATATTGACGGAACAGATATTAAGCAAATTACATTTGATTTAGGTTATGATGGTGGAGCTTTCTTTTCACCTGATGGTTCAAAGATTATTTTTCGAGCTTCAAGACCTGTTGGTGAAGAAGAACAACAAAAATATAAAGACTTACTTTCTAAGGGCTTAGTACAGCCAACCAATATGGAATTGTTTATTTGTAATTCTGATGGATCTGAACTAAGACAACTTACTTTTTTAGGTAATGCTAATTGGAGTCCATTTTTTCATCCATCAGGTGATAAGGTTTTATTTTCTTCAAACTATAATTCAGAGCAAGGATTTCCATTTAATATTTATTCAATAGACATTGATGGTAAAAATTTGAAGCAAGTTACATTTGGTGAAATGTTCGATTCATTTCCTGTATTCTCTAATAATGGTAAATATCTTTTGTTTTCGTCAAATAGAAATAATGGCGGAACAAGAGATACAAATATTTTTCTTGCTGAATGGCAAGATTAAAAAACACGACAATTTGACAGGTTTTTTTATATTTGCTCTGTAAAATCAAATAACATAATGTTAGTTGACTCAAAAATTATAAGAAAAAATAAATTTGTTAAATCAAATAACAAATACCATATTATATCATATGGATGTCAGATGAATTTTGCTGATTCAGAGGTTGTAGCATCAATATTAGAAAATATTGGATATGAGCATGCTGACAATATTGAAAACTCAAATCTGATTTTAATTAATACTTGTTCAATTAGAGAAAAAGCTGAACAAACAATTAGAAAAAAACTATCAAGCATTAATTTTTTAAAAAAGAAAAATAAATCTCTTAAAATAGGTGTGCTAGGATGCATGGCTGAAAGATTAAAAGAAAAATTTTTACATGAAGAAAAAATTGTTGACTTAGTTGTTGGTCCTGATGCTTACAGAGATTTACCAAATTTATTGAAGGAGGTTGAATTTGGAAATGATGCGGTTAATGTTTTGTTATCCAAAGATGAAACTTATGCTGACATAAATCCTCAAAGATTCAATTCAAATGGCATTTCTGCTTTTGTGTCAATTACACGTGGTTGTGATAACATGTGTACATTTTGTGTTGTACCTTTTACAAGAGGAAGAGAAAGAAGTAGAGATCCCAAAAGTATTTTAGCAGAAATTAAACAATTAGAGGAAAACGGATATAAAGAGATTACGCTTCTGGGACAGAATGTAGATAGCTATTTATGGTATGGTGGAGGTCTTAAAAAAGATTTTAAAAAGGCATCTGAAATTCAGAAAAAAACTTCAATTAATTTTGCAAAACTTTTAGACATTGTCGCTAAATCATATCCAAAATTCAGAATTAGATTTACAACCTCAAACCCTCAAGATATGGATACTGAGGTATTAATTACAATGAAAGCTCACAAAAATATTTGTAATCATATCCATCTTCCAGTACAATCGGGAAGTGATAAAATTTTAAAGGAAATGAATAGGCAACATACAAGGAAAGAGTATCTAAAACTGGTTTCTGAAATAAAAACAATTCTTCCTGATTGTGGACTATCTCAAGATATGATTACTGGATTTCCTAATGAAACAGAAAAAGATCATAAAGACACATTGAGCCTAATGAACTTAGTTAAATATGATTTTGGATTTATGTTTAAGTACTCTGAAAGACCAGGTACATTAGCGTCTAGAAAATTAGATGATAATATTTTAGAAGAAATTAAGCAAAGGAGATTGTCAGAGATTATTGATTTGCAATTTAAACATAGCTTTGAAAATTTATCAAAGTATGTTAATAAAACAACTGTGATATTAGTAGAAAAGGAATCAAAAAAATCAAAAAGATTTTGGGCAGGTAGAAATGAACAAAATATTATGGTAGTTTTTCCTAAAGAAGATTTCAAACCTGGTGATTTTGTCGATGTTTTAGTTGAAGAAAATACCGCAACCACTCTTAAAGGAATAGCCTTAAATAAAATTAAATGAATTTAGATATTCAAAATATAAAACAAAGATTTGAAATTATTGGAACTGATCCTAACCTGGACAGAGCTATCGAAAAAGCAATGAGAGTCTCACCTACTGATATTTCAGTATTGATTACTGGAGAAAGTGGGGTAGGAAAAGAAATTTTTCCTAAAATTATTCACCAACTGTCTCATAGAAAACATAATAAATTTATTGCAGTTAATTGTGGTGCAATACCTGAAGGAACTATAGATTCAGAGCTTTTTGGTCATGAAAAAGGTGCATTTACAGGAGCAACATCTAATCGATCTGGTTATTTTGAAGTTGCTGATGGTGGTACTATTTTTTTAGATGAGGTTGGTGAATTACCTATGACTACTCAAGTAAGATTACTTAGAGTCTTAGAAAATGGAGAGTTTATTAAGGTAGGTTCCTCTAAAGTTCAAAAAACTAATGTTAGAATTGTTGCTGCTACAAATGTTAATATGGATAGTGCAATTCAAAAAAATAAATTTAGAGAAGATTTATATTACAGGTTAAGTACTGTTGAAATAAACATTCCTGCTTTAAGAAAAAGAAAAAATGATATTGTATTACTATTCAGAAAATTTGCATCAGATTTTGCAAAAAAATACAATATGCCAACTGTCAGATTAGATGATGATGCGCAATCATTATTAAAAAACTACAGATGGAACGGAAATATTAGACAACTAAAAAATGTTACTGAACAACTTTCTGTTTTAGAACAGCAAAGGGCAATAACTACATCTTTACTCTCAAATTATTTACCTAATCCAATAAGTAACTTACCAGCGCTTACAGAAAGTGCTTCAAATTCAAGTGATTTTTCAAGTGAAAGAGAAATATTATACAAAATTTTATTTGACATGAAAAAAGATCTCAATGAATTAAAAAAAGTAATTGGAAAATTGAAAGATGAAAATCCTAATTTTGATATTTCTAGATTTGAAGATTTGGAGAGTAATTCAGTTGAAAAATTAATTCAAAAAACTGATTACAAAGAAGACAATATTCCAGTAAAAGATGATAATTTTACTGAAATTAAACAAGATAAATACGATTTTGCTGAGGAAATATTAGAAGAAGAAACCCTGTCAATTCAAGATAAAGAATTAGAGTTAATAATTAAGTCACTTGAAAGAAATAACGGTAGAAGAAAAGCTGCTGCTAAAGAACTTGGAATATCTGAAAGAACACTCTACAGAAAAATAAAACAATATGGTATTAAGCTTTAGAAATATATTTTTTATTGTGATAATTTCATGTATTCAATCTTGTGGAAATTATTCATTTACAGGGGCTTCAATTCCAGAGGGAACAGAAACTTTTCAAGTTAATTTATTTGATAATAATTCTGGCAATAACATAGGTTCAATTTTTGAACCAGGACTGGACAGAGACTTTACAATTGCATTGCAAAACATATTAGAAAATCAAACTAATCTACAACTTGTACAGAGTAATGGTGATCTTCTTTATGAAGGTGAAATCACGGAATATAGAGTTAGTCCAATGACAGCTACATCAGACTTAAATGCTGCTCAAAATAGACTAAGTATAAGTGTTAATATTTCTTATACAAATTTTATTAGGGAAGAAGATAATTTTCAAAGAAGATTCTCTTTTTTCTTTGATTTTCCTGCTGAACAACAGTTGATTTCAGTGAAAAGCGAGGCACATGAAGTAATATTTGAAAGACTTACTCAAGATATTTTTAATGCATCACTAGCAAAATGGTAAAAATTGATAAAAAATCTTTTTTAAGAGTATTAAATAATCCTAACAAAATAAATAAAGATAATTATAAGTCATTTTTAAAACTATCTAAGGATTATCCATTCTTTAATTCTGTTCACTTGATTAATCTTTTTATTTCCAAGAAATTTAGTTCAATTGAATATGAAAAAAATTTAAAAAACTTTTCATTAAAATTTATTGACAGAAAATACCTTTATAATATTTTAAAAGATGATGAGTTTTTTACAAAGAAAGAAGTAATTGAAATTATTAATGATTTAAAAACAACTGAATTAAAAAATAAAAATTCATTTTTAGAATGGATTTCAAAGACTAAGTCTGTTGAAAATATTCAACCTTCTAAAAACTTTGGAATTGATGAATCATTCATTTCAAACCTTAAATACAAACAAAAAAATAAAAGTAATAAAATCACTAAGGAAGATTTTATGACAGAAACCTTAGCAAAAGTTTATTTAAAGCAAAATAAACTTAATGAAGCTCTTAAGGCATATAAAATTTTAAGTTTGAAATATCCAGAAAAAATCAGTTTATTTGCAGACCAAATAAATTTTATTAAAAATAAGTTGAAGAATGAATAGCATATTTACAATCATATTATTTTCAATCATCTTTCTATCATTTCTATTAATTTTAGTAATCATGGTACAGAATCCAAAAGGAGGAGGTTTATCATCTAGTTTTGGTGGTGGTGACTCTCAGCAGCTTGGTGGAGTAAAACAAACTTCAGATTTTCTTGATAAAAGCACCTGGTTTCTTGCGGGAGCTCTTCTTATTTTAATTTTGTTCTCAAACATCACATTGAATTCTGGAAATCAAGGATCTGAGTCTGAATTACTAAATAATGAAAGTGACTTTGAAATAGAAGAAATTCTTGAAAATAATGAAACTCAGTCAGATTCTGAGTAATATTTAATGCCATCATGTCACACAATTTGAATAGAATAATTACAAATTGACATGAATTTTCATTTGGCACGATTGATGACTTTAAACTAAAAAATTAATTATGAGTAAACTAAACATTAAACCACTTGCAGATAGAGTACTTATTGAACCTCTTGAAGCAGAAACAAAAACAGCTTCAGGGATAATTATACCTGATACAGCTAAAGAAAAACCTCAAAAAGGTAATGTTGTTGCTGTTGGTGCTGGCACTAAAGAAAATCCTATAACACTTAAGGTTGGAGAAACTGTATTATACGGAAAGTATTCAGGTACTGAATTGAAATTAGATGGCAAAGATTACTTAATAATGAGAGAAAGTGATATTCTCGCAATAGTTTAATTAAAAAACATACAAAATGGCAAAAAAAATACAATTTGATATTGAAGCAAGAGAAGGTTTAAAAAGAGGAGTTGATGCATTGGCTAATGCTGTAAAAGTAACTCTCGGACCTAAAGGCAGAAATGTAATTATAGGTAAATCATTCGGTGGTCCTCAAGTAACAAAAGATGGAGTAACTGTAGCAAAAGAAATTGAATTAGAAGATGCGTTAGAAAATATGGGAGCTCAAATGGTTAAAGAGGTAGCATCTAAAACAAACGACTTAGCTGGTGATGGAACAACTACTGCTACAATTCTAGCTCAGTCAATAGTAACTGAAGGATTAAAAAATGTAACAGCTGGTGCTAACCCAATGGATCTTAAAAGAGGATTAGATAAAGCAGTTAGTACAATTGTTGAAAACTTAAATAAATCAGCAAAAACTGTTGGTAATTCATCTGAAAAAATTCAACAAATCGCATCTATTTCTGCAAATAATGATAATGCTATAGGAAACCTTATTACTGAAGCATTTGAAAAAGTTGGTAAAGAAGGTGTAATAACAGTCGAAGAAGCCAAAGGTACAGATACGTATGTTGATGTTGTTGAAGGAATGCAATTTGACAGAGGATATTTATCTCCATATTTTGTAACAAATAGTGAAAAAATGGAATCTGATCTTGAAAATCCGTACATACTCCTTTATGATAAAAAGATTTCTGCTATGAAAGATCTACTGCCGATTTTAGAACCAGTAGCTCAAACTGGTAAACCTTTATTAGTAATTGCTGAAGATGTTGATGGAGAGGCTTTAGCAACACTTGTAGTAAACAAGCTAAGAGGTGCTCTTAAAATAGCAGCTGTAAAGGCTCCAGGTTTTGGTGATAGAAGAAAAGCTATGCTGGAAGATATTGCAATTCTAACAGGTGGAACGGTTATTTCCGAAGAGAGAGGCTTCAATATTGAAAATACTACAATAGATATGCTTGGAACGGCTGAAAGAGTAACAATTGATAAGGATAACACTACAATAGTAAATGGCTCTGGTGAAAAGAAATCTATAAATGAAAGAGTTAATCAAATCAAAACTCAGATTGAAACAACTACTTCTGATTATGATAAAGAAAAACTTCAAGAAAGACTTGCAAAGCTAGCTGGAGGAGTTGCTGTGCTATATGTTGGTGCAGCTTCTGAGGTTGAAATGAAG